>NZ_CVTO01000117.1:132295-177137 GCF_900004715.1 Pseudomonas sp. 24 E 13 | reverse complement strand
GCCAGCAGGATCGCGCCCACCGGCAGGCCCATGCGATTGCACAGCCACAACACGCCGATCAGCAGGACGAACAAACCGATGGAAAAGCCGGGATTGTCCTTGGCGAAATTCGTATCCGCCACGTGGGCCGGCACGGCCAGCGGTTCACCGCCCACCACCTGGATCATCGCCGCGACACCGTCGCTGATACCCTGGCTGAAATTGCCGACCTTGAACTTGGGCGCAATCACCTGATTGATGATCACCCAGGACTGCGCATCCGTCAGCACACCTTCCAGGCCGTAGCCGACTTCGATGCGCAACTTTCGCTCGTCGCGGGCCACGAGCAACAGCGCGCCGTTGTCCTTGCCCTTCTGGCCGATGCCCCACGCGCGGCCCAATTGATAACCGTAGTCCTCAATCGGCACACCCTGCAGGTCGGGCACGGTGACCACCACGATCTGGTCACCGGAGGTCTGCTCCAGCGCCTGCAATTGCTGGGTCAGGTGCTCGCGCACCGCCGGGTCGATCATCTGGGCGTTGTCCACCACCCGCCCGGTCAATGCCGGGAAGGTCAGGGCCGCCTGGGCCAGGCCCACGCAGCCCAGCAGCCACAGCGCCAGGCCTATCCGTAATAAACGCATCGACACCTCAAGGCAGCGTTATTTGAACTTCACCTGCGGCGCCTTATCGGCATCGGCACTGGTGGCTTCAAACGTGGCGCGGATCGGCAAGTCGCTGTACATCACGCTGTGCCACAGGCGACCCGGGAACGTGCGGATCTCGGTGTTGTAGGTCTGCACGGCCTGAATAAAGTCGCGACGGGCCACGGCGATACGGTTTTCCGTGCCCTCGAGTTGCGATTGCAGGGCCAGGAAGTTCTGGTTGGCCTTCAGGTCCGGATAGCGCTCGGACACCACCATCAAACGGCTGAGTGCGCCGCTCAGGCCGTCCTGGGCCTGCTGGAACTGCTTGAGTTTTTCCGGGTTGTCGAGGGTGCTTGCATCCACCTGGATCGAGGTGGCCTTGGCCCGCGCTTCAATCACGGCGGTGAGCGTGTCCTGCTCATGGGCAGCGTAGCCCTTGACCACTTCCACCAGGTTGGGAATCAGGTCGGCACGGCGTTGGTACTGGTTCTGCACCTGGCCCCAGGCGGCCTTGGCCTGTTCGTCCAGGGTCGGGATGTTGTTGATGCCGCAACCGCTCAGCACGCTGCTGATCAATAACAGCGCCGCGGCTTTCAAGCCCCAGCGGTAACCTTGTGCTGCTTGCATGGTGTTTCTCCTGCCCAATCTGGATGGAATGTGATGACTAACCCTATAAACCACACGCTTGGGGCATAATCCGCCACCACTGGAATGCTTCGAGCCAATCAGCTACAAAGATGCCCAGCGCGAAAAAGAGTTCAGAGTGTGCTGCATTTATCTGAACAACACCCGAACAACAATAGACGCTCCCGTCATTTTGGCCGATCAGCCTGACCGCTGTGCAGTGAGCCGAAAAAGGATATTCATGAAGAAGCTGTGTTTGCTCGGCCTTGTCGCCACTCTGGCCAGCCACCCCGTATGGGCAGAAACAAAGCCTGCTGCGCTTAAAGACAAGGACGCCTTCGTCAGCGACCTGCTCAGGCAGATGACCCTCGATGAAAAGATCGGCCAACTGCGCCTGATCAGCATCGGCCCGGAAATGCCCCGCGAGCTGATCCGCAAGGAAATCGCCGCCGGCCGCATCGGCGGCACCTTCAACTCCATCACCCGCCCGGAAAACCGTCCGATGCAGGACGCGGCCATGCGCAGCCGCCTGAAGATCCCGATGTTCTTCGCCTACGACGTGATCCACGGCCATCGTACGATTTTCCCGATCAGCCTGGCCCTCGCCTCCAGCTGGGACATGGACGCCATCGGCCGCTCCGGGCGCATCGCCGCCCAGGAAGCCGCCGCCGACAGCCTCGACATCACCTTCGCGCCGATGGTCGACATCTCCCGTGACCCGCGCTGGGGCCGCACCTCCGAAGGCTTCGGCGAAGACACCTACCTGGTGTCGCGCATTGCCGAAGTGATGGTCAAGGCGTTCCAGGGCGCCAGCGCCGCGAATGCCGACAGCATCATGGCCAGCGTCAAGCACTTCGCCCTGTACGGCGCGGTGGAAGGCGGCCGCGACTACAACGTGGTCGACATGAGCCCGGTCAAGATGTACCAGGACTACCTGCCGCCCTACCACGCGGCGATCAAGGCCGGCTCAGGTGGCGTGATGGTGGCGCTCAACTCGATCAACGGCGTACCCGCCACCGCCAACACCTGGCTGATGAACGACCTGTTGCGCAAGGACTGGGGCTTCAAGGGCCTGGCCGTGAGCGACCACGGCGCGATCTTCGAACTGATCAAGCACGGCGTGGCCAGGGACGGGCGTGAAGCCGCCAGGCTGGCGATCAAGGCCGGCATCGACATGAGCATGAACGACACGTTGTACGGCAAGGAACTGCCGGGGCTGCTCAAGTCCGGCGAGATCGAACAGAGCGACATCGACAATGCCGTGCGCGAAGTGCTCGGGGCCAAGTACGACATGGGCCTGTTCAAAGACCCGTACCTGCGCATCGGCAAGGCCGAGGACGACCCGGCCGACACCTATGCCGACAGCCGCCTGCACCGTGCCGATGCCCGCGACATTGCGCGCCGCAGCCTGGTGTTGCTGAAGAACCACAACCAGACCCTGCCCCTGAAAAAATCCGCGACCATCGCCCTCGTTGGCCCGCTGGCCAAGGCCCCGATCGACATGATGGGCAGCTGGGCGGCGGCCGGCAAGCCGGAACAGTCGGTGACCCTGCTTGACGGCATGAACGCCGTGATCGGAGAAAAGGGCAAGATCCTCTATGCCCGCGGCGCCAACATCACCGGCGACAAGGCGGTGCTCGACTACCTCAACTTCCTCAACTTCGATGCCCCGGAAGTGGTGGATGACCCGCGCCCGGCCCAGGTGCTGATCGATGAGGCGGTGAAGGCTGCGCAGAATGCTGACGTGATCGTCGCGGCCGTGGGCGAGTCCCGTGGCATGTCCCACGAGTCGTCGAGCCGCACCGACCTGAACATCCCGCAAAGCCAGCGCGACCTGATCAAGGCCCTCAAGGCCACCGGCAAGCCGTTGGTGCTGGTGCTGATGAACGGCCGGCCGCTGTCGATTCTCGAAGAGAACCAACAGGCTGACGCGATCCTGGAAACCTGGTTCTCCGGGACCGAAGGCGGCAACGCCATCGCCGACGTGCTGTTCGGTGACTACAACCCGTCGGGCAAGCTGCCGATCACTTTCCCACGCTCCGTGGGGCAGATTCCCACCTACTACAACCACCTGAGCATCGGCCGGCCGTTCACGCCGGGCAAGCCGGGCAACTACACCTCGCAGTACTTCGATGACACCACCGGGCCCCTGTTCCCGTTTGGCTATGGCCTGAGCTACAGCACATTCGGCCTGTCGGACATGGCACTGTCGTCCACCACCCTGAACAAGACCGGCAAGCTCGACGCCAGCGTCACGGTGAAGAATACCGGCAAGGTCGATGGCGAAACCGTGGTGCAGCTGTATATCCAGGACGTGGCCGGCTCAATGATCCGGCCGGTGAAAGAGCTGAAGAACTTCCAGAAGGTCATGCTCAAGGCGGGTGAAGAACGCACCTTGCACTTCACCATTACCGAGGAAGACTTGAAGTTCTACAACGCCCAGCTCAAATTCGCCGCAGAGCCGGGAGAGTTCAATGTACAGATCGGGCTGGATTCCCAGGATGTGCAGCAGCAGAGCTTTGAACTGCTGTAACTGATCGTTCCCACGCTCTGCGTGGGAACGCCGCCCTGGACGCTCTGCGTCACGGTATGCATTCCCACGCAGAGCGTGGGAACGATCCTTAAAGCTGTATGTAGGAGCGAGCTTGCTCGCGAAAAACGTCAACGATAACGCGGGCTTTCTGAATGAACGCGGCGTTTGTGAGTTTTTCGCGAGCAAGCTCGCTCCTACATTTGATTGAGGTGATACAACTAGCCGCGCCGGTCCAGCAGATTCACCACCAACCGATCAATCCAGCCCCACACCCGCTGCTTCACCCGCCGCCACAATGGCCGCGCTTTCCACGCCTCCAGGCTCACCGCCTGGCTTTGCGCAAAATCACGCTCGAAACTGCCCGCCACCGCCTGCGTCAATTCAGGGTCCAGCGCTTCCAGGTTGGCTTCCAGATTGAAGCGCAGATTCCAGTGGTCGAAATTGCACGAGCCAATACTGACCCAGTCATCCACCAGCACCATCTTCAGGTGCAAAAAGCACGGCTGGTATTCAAATATCTGCACGCCTGAACGCAGCAGACGCGGGTAATAGCGATGCCCGGCGTAGCGCACCGACGGGTGATCGGTACGCGGGCCGGTGAGCAGCAAACGCACATCCACACCGCGCCCGGCCGCCCGGCGCAAGGCGCGGCGCACGCTCCAGGTGGGCAGAAAGTAGGGCGTCGCCAGCCAGATACGGGCCTTGCTGCTGTTCAGGGCGCGAATCAGCGATTGCAAAATATCACGATGCTGACGGGCGTCGGCATACGCCACGCGACCAAGCCCCGGCCCGGTGGCAGGCACCTTGGGCAAGCGCGGCAAACCGAAATGGGTCGCCGGTTTCCACTCTCGACGTGCCGCGTTGGCGTGCCACTGGCGGTCGAACAAGGCCTGCCAGTCCAGCACCAGCGGGCCGTTGATCTGCACCATCACTTCATGCCAGTCGGCCGTATCTTGCCCCGGCGTCCAGAACTCATCGGTAACGCCGGTCCCGCCGATCACCGCGACGTCCTGGTCAATCAGCAACAGCTTGCGGTGGTCGCGGTACAGGTTGCGCATCCAGCGTCGCCAGCTCAGGCGATTGTAGAACCGCAGCTGCACACCCGCGTCGGTCAAGCGCTTGCGCAGCCCGAGGGTAAACGCCAGGCTGCCGTAATCATCGAACAGGCAGCGCACCTGCACCCCGCGCTCGGCCGCGAGCACCAGGGCCTGCACCATCGCTTCTGCACAGGCCCCGGCTTCCACCAAATACAACTCCAGATCCACCTGCCGCTCGGCGCGGGCGATGCCCACCAGCATCTGCGGGAAAAAATTCGGTCCGTCGATCAACAGCTCGAAACGGTTGGCGCTGCGCCACGGGAACACCGCGCCGCCCATGTCAGCGCGCCGTGAAGATCAGTACCGCACCCACCGGCACCGACAAACTGATCGACTTCAACCCCGCCGCCTTGCGCAACGCGGCCACACCCGGTTGCAGCTCGAAATCTTCGGCGCGCACCACCACCGGCTCCAGGGTCACGACCTGAAAGCGCCGGTCATCCAGACGCGTGGCCAACAGCTCGGCGTTGTAGGTATGGGTCTTACCATGCAAGGTAATGCTCAGCGGCAGGCGCAATTCCAATTGCGCGCCGGACGCCAAGTCATTGATCGGTTGCAGGTTGATCTGCGTGCTGATCAACGCTTCGGGAAACTGCTTGATCTGAAACAGCTCCTTACGCATGCGCTCGTCACGCAGCGGGATACCACTGTTGATCGACTCCAGCTCCACCTGCACCTGGGCCGCGCCCTGGCCGTCGACCTTGCCGTGCAGCACCAGGAAGCGGTGCACTTCTGCAATCTCGGTATTTTTGGTGGTGACAAAGGACAGGCGTGAGGATTCGTTATCCAGGTACCAGTCGGCGTGGGCAGGCACGGCTGCGGCGGCCAAGAGGGCGAAGGCCAAGGGTTTGATTGACATTGAAGACTCGCGGGGAAAAACCTGAGCGAACCTTAAGCGCAATCTCCCAAGCGGCGCAAATCCAATGTGGGAGGGGGCTTGCCCCCGATGACTGGATCAGCAACACATCCAGTGACTGACACTCTGCCATCGGGGGCAAGCCCCCTCCCACAGAGAATTTTTGGTGTGTCAGGGGTTGAGGCGGCAGCCTTGGCGATCACCTAACCATCGCGCCGTGTGCGTACGCCCCAACCCACTCGCCGTCACTTCACTGCGTTCCGGCGTGTCGGTAAACGCACTGGTCGGCACGTACTGCTTCACATACCCCAGGCAATACTGCGCCGGGTTGTTCTGCACGTACCGGCACGAGCAATACTCCTTGGCCGTGTACGCCGCGATGATGTCGGGGAAGGCTTGCAGGTTGACGCGCTCGTGCCAGATCCAGCCCAACACTGCGAGCAGGAGCACCAGCAAAACGCTGACAAACGGATGACGGCGGATCATGACCGCACCGCCGCCAGCACGCGCTTGAGCAGTTCGTTATGCCGGTAGCTGCCGTCGCGGTCATCGCCGTAGCGCACGATCACCAGGTGTTCGTCGGGCAGCACAAACAGTGCCTGGCCCCAATGCCCCAGTGCAGCGAAGGTGTCGGCCGGCGCGTCGGGCCAGGGCTGGGGCGCGCCCTTGTTGAGCCACCATTGGCCGCCGGGCACAGCGTCATCCTGGCCCGCTTTGTATTTGTCGAATGGCTGCCGATTGAAGGCCACCCACGCTTTGGGCAGCAACTGTTGCTCACCCCAGCGTCCGTCCCGGGCCATCAGCAAGCCGACCCGCGCCAGGTCGCGAGCGGTGAGGTAGGCGTAGGACGAGGCGACGAAGGTTTCGTCGGCATCGGTTTCCCACGTCGCGTTGCGAATGCCCAATGGCTTGAACAGCGCATCCCACGGATAGCTCATGTACGCCTTGTGGCCGAGCATCCCTTTAAGCGCAGCGGACAGAATGTTGCTGTCGCCGCTGGAATAGCGAAACGCCTGGCCGGGTTCGGCGGCTGCCTCGGTATCGGCGGCAAATTGCGCCATATCCCCACGCCCACGGGTGTAAAGCATCGCCACGACAGAAGACTTCAACGGGGCGTATTCATAGTCCTCCTGCCAATCCAACCCCGAAGCCCAATGCAGCAAGTCGGCCATGCTGACCTTGGGGTGCTGTTTCATCGGCGAATAGAAGCGCGCGACGGGGTCGGTGAGCTTGAAGCGCCCTTCACCGTAGGCCACGCCGAGCACCGTGGCCATCAGGCTTTTGCTCACCGACCAGGTCAGGTGCGGGGTGCTGACGGTGGTGGGTGCGGCGTAGCGTTCATAGATGATCACGCCGTCACGAATAACCAGCAGCGCGTCGGTGCGAATGCCTTGGCGGGTGGTGTCGTCACGGGGCGGGAAAGCGTAGGCGTTCAGCGCATCGAAGGCGGGACCTGCCAGGGGTGTGCCCAGGGCCCACTCCTTTTCGGGCCAGACTTCGGCGCGGGCAGTAACGGTGACGAACAGCACAACAACGCACAACAGGCCTCGGACCATGGGCACAAACTCAAGGGGGGCATTCAAGCCCGCGAGCCTAGCGCAGGCCCATGACAGATTTGCGACATGAGGCTTGTCACCCAACCGTCACCGTAACTTCATGGAGATGACACCGAGGCTACATAGCCTGACTTTGGACAACAAAGTCGACTGGCCGTACAACCTGGCCGGCACTCGGAGACTCGCTATGACTCAGATCGCCCGCATCAGCGACAAAGGCAATGAACGCCGCCTGCAAGCCGAACGCCTGGTAGGCGCACAGGCCTTGCAGGAAGCCCAGGCCCTGCGGTTCAACGTGTTCAGCGGCGAGTTCAACGCCAAGCTGAAAGGCGCGGAACTGGGTCTGGACATGGATGACTATGATGTTCACTGCAGCCACATTGGCGTGCGGGATTTGAACAGCGGTCGGCTCGTCGCTACCACGCGTTTGCTCGACCACCAGGCCGCCAGCACCCTGGGCCGGTTCTACAGCGAGGAAGAGTTCAGCCTGCATGGCTTGCTGCACTTGCAGGGCCCGATCCTGGAAATCGGCCGCACCTGCGTCGACCCGGCCTATCGCAACGGCGGCACCATCGCGGTGTTGTGGGGGGAGTTGGCCGAGGTACTCAACCAGGGTGGCTACAGCTACCTGATGGGCTGCGCGAGTATCCCCATGCACGATGGCGGCATCCAGGCCCACGCGATCATGCAGCGTCTGCGCGAGCGCTACCTGTGCAACGAGCACCTGCGCGCCGAACCGAAGAAACCCCTGCCGGCCCTGGACCTGCCCTCCAACGTCATCGCCGAAATGCCGCCGCTGCTCAAGGCCTATATGCGCCTGGGCGCGAAGATCTGCGGCGAACCGTGCTGGGACGAAGATTTCCAGGTGGCCGATGTGTTCATCCTGCTCAAGCGCGATCAGCTGTGCCCGCGCTACGCACGCCACTTCAAGGCGGCGATGTGATGGATCGCCTGCGCGTGTACGGGCGCATTGCCCGCGTCCTGCTGGTGGTGGCGCTGGGCCTGAGCATGGCCAGTGTGTTTGGCCTGTTCGAGCGCCTGGGGGTGGCCAACTCAATGGTGCGGCGCCAGCGGTGGTCGCGGTTCTTCATGGCCCGGCTGACCAATGCCCTGCCCTTTCGCGTGACGGTGCACGGCGAGCTGCCGCAAACGCCGATGCTGTGGGTGAGCAATCATGTGTCCTGGACGGATATTCCGCTGCTGGGCATGGTCACGCCACTGTCGTTTCTGTCCAAAGCCGAAGTGCGCACCTGGCCGGTGGCCGGGTGGTTGGCGGCCAAGGCCGGCAGCCTGTTCATTCGTCGCGGTTCGGGCGACAGCCAGTTGATCCGCAAGCAGATGACCCGTCATCTGGAACAACATCACCCGCTGCTGATGTTTCCGGAAGGCACCACCACCGACGGACGCAGCCTGCGCACGTTTCACGGGCGCTTGCTGGCCAGTGCGATCGATGCGGATGTGTCGCTGCAACCGGTGGCGATACGGTATCTGCGCGACGGTCAGGTGGACTCACTGGCGCCGTTCATCGGCGATGATGACTTGCTGTCGCACCTGATGCGGCTGTTCGCCAATGACCAGGGCGATGTGGAGATTCATCTGCTCAAGCCGATTGCCTGCGCCGGGCAGGAGCGCGCGGCACTGGCGTATCAGGCGCAGCAGGCGGTGCAGAAGGCCTTGTTCGGGCCGTTGCCGGAGAGTGAGCAGGCGCATGTGCGACCAGCGTTTGCCGCCTGAATGCTGTGAATACACTCCAAATGTGGGAGGGGGCTTGCCCCCGATAGCAGTGATTCAGTCACTACATACAGTGACTGACACACCGCCATCGGGGGCAAGCCCCCTTCCACATTTAGACCTCAGTGGTCAGCTGGATACGTGCAAAGCTCTGTAATTCGGGGTAGAAAACCCGGAAATCCTCACTCAAAGGCTCATAGAGCTCGCGCAACTCCTGCATCGCAAATCCCAGCGCCTCTGGGTCCGTCAGCCGCCGCGAAATCCCGCGCAGCACCGGCTCCATCACCGCAAACTCACGATAAGACCCCAGCCAGTCATCCGCCGCCATATACGGCGCAATCAGCGCCAGCCGCCCCGGCAACGCAGATTCTGCGGCGAGCACGCGGTACACCTGTGCGGTGAAGCGTTCCAGCGGCTGATCGGCATACAGCGCCCAATCCCGCGCCAGGCAATGGTCGAAAAACACATCGAGCACGATCCCGGCATAGCGCCTGCGGGTCAGGCTGAAGCGCGACAACGCAGCCCCTACCAACGGGTGGCTGTCCGTGAACCGGTCAATGGAGCGATGCAACTGGATCGCCGCTTCGATTTGCGGGTTGAACTGGCCCTGCAGGCGGCCCTTGACGAAGTCGCCATACAGGCTGCCCAGCAATTGCGCAGGCAGTTGGCCGCCCAGGTGCAGATGTGCGAGATAATTCATGGCGCGCAGTCTACCACTGCGACCAACATATCGTTATAACCCGATATACCGATTCGTGCAGATATCAGATCAAAATCATATTTGTATATCGGGATATTACGATTTAAAGTTCGCCTCATCGCGATATAACGTTTTACGACACCGAGCCCCTGCCATGTCCATCGACCTCGACGAAATAATAAAAGCCCTGGCCCACCCAGTACGACGAGACATCCTTACCTGGCTGAAAGACCCGAAAGTGCAGTTTCCCGAACAACTGCACAACCACGAATACGGCATCTGCGCCGGGCAGATCGACCAGCGCTGCGGCTTGTCCCAGTCGACCGTGTCGGCCCACTTGGCGACCTTGCAACGGGCGGGCCTGATCACCAGCCAGAAAGCCGGACAGTGGCACTTTTTCAGACGCAACGAAGAAACGATCCAAGCCTTCCTCGCAGCGCTCATCAGCGAACTCAGCGCCCCTGCGCCGCAATAAGGAGCCGCAAATGCCGCTCTCATTGCTCATGATTTTCGCGCTGCTGGTGACCCTGATTACTTTCCGCCAGAACGGCAATGCCGACCTGGCCCCCGCGACCAACTGATCAACTTGAAGAGAAGGTACTTTCCCATGACGACTATTTTTGATCCGATAAAACTGGGCGACCTGGAACTGTCGAACCGCATCATCATGGCGCCGCTGACCCGCTGCCGTGCCGACGCCGGCCGCGTGCCCAATGCGCTGATGGCCGAGTATTATGTGCAGCGCGCATCCGCCGGGCTGATCCTCAGCGAAGCCACCTCCGTGACGCCAATGGGCGTGGGTTACCCGGACACGCCGGGCATCTGGTCCAACGACCAGGTGCGCGGCTGGGCCAACATCACCAAGGCCGTGCACGGCGCAGGCGGCAAGATCTTCCTGCAACTGTGGCACGTCGGCCGCATCTCCCATGAGTCATACCTCAATGGCGAGGCCCCGGTGGCACCGAGCGCGGTCCAGGCCAAAGGCCACGTCAGCCTGGTGCGCCCGCTGGCCGACTACCCCACCCCGCGCGCCCTGGAAACCGCTGAAATCGCCGACATCATCGACGCTTACCGCACCGGCGCCGAAAACGCCAAGGCGGCCGGTTTCGACGGCGTGGAAATCCACGGTGCCAACGGCTACCTGCTCGACCAGTTCCTGCAAAGCAGCACCAACCAGCGCACCGACCAATACGGCGGCTCCCTGGAAAACCGTGCGCGCCTGTTGCTGGAAGTGACCGACGCCGCCATCGAAGTCTGGGGCGCCGGCCGCGTGGGCGTGCACCTGGCACCGCGTGCCGACGCCCACGACATGGGCGATGACAACCTGGCGGAAACCTTCACCTACGTCGCCAGCGAACTGGGCAAACGTGGCATCGCCTTCATCTGTTCCCGTGAAAAAGAAGGCGCCGACAGCCTCGGCCCGCAACTGAAAAAAGCCTTCGGCGGCATGTACATCGCCAACGAACGCTTCACCAAAGACAGCGCCAACGCCTGGCTGGCCGCCGGCAAGGCCGATGCGGTGGCCTTCGGCATCCCGTTCATTGCCAACCCGGACCTGCCGGCACGCCTGAAGGCCGATGCGCCGCTGAACGAGCCGCACCCGGAAACCTTCTATGGCAAAGGCCCGGTGGGTTATATCGATTATCCGACGCTGCCGATCTAACTGACCGAAACACAAAGCAATGTGGGAGGGGGCTTGCTCCCGATAGAGGAGCTTCAGTCAACACATCAGTGACTGACACACTGCTATCGGGAGCAAGCCCCCTCCTACATTTTTGACCGCATGTTTCGTCTTGGAAACATCACTTCACAGAACCGCAACAATATCGCTACAAAATACTTAGGCGGCTACCTATCAACCGCCCGCCAGCCCGTATATAAAGTCACCCCACAAATCAGGCAAAAGGACGATTGACCGTCCTTGGGCTTTACTGTTGACACAACTGGTCGCAATTACGCATTTTGTCTCAATTGCGCAGGCTCGGACTCAGGCGCAGCATGTCCAGCCCCGCGTCCACCCAGCGCTCGGCGTCCTGATGCAGTTGAAAGCTTTCAGGCACCAGCAGCCACTGGCCGATAAGGCCGTGGATGTAGGCATGAATGCACACCGCAGCACGGTTGGTATCAAGGCTTTCCGGTAATTGCCCGCGATGCACCGCGTTACGCAACGTCAGGCCGATACGCAGGTTGCACTCCAGGCTATGGGCCTGGCGCTGGCGGCGCATGTCACACATTTCATCGGTGAACTCGCACTTATGAAACAGGATCTCGTTGATGCGCCGGGTTTTCGGGTCCAGGGCCACTTGATGATAGAGATGAATCAGCAGTTTGCGCATGCACCCCAACGGATCGACTTCATCCTCGCTTTCACTCGCCCGGGCCAATTCATCCAGGGGTTCGTGCAGCGTGTCGAGCAGGGCTTGCAGCAAATCGGACTTGTTACTGAAATGCCAGTAGATGGCACCGCGCGTCACGCCGGCCAGGGCGGCGATGTCCGCCAGCGTGGTCCGTGCAACGCCACGTTCATAAAAGGCTTGCTCGGCGGCTTGGAGGATCTGGCTGCGCGTTTCCTGAGCTTCCTCTTTGGTGCGACGAACCATGGCAGTAAAACCTCAATCAGAACACTGGGGACTATCGTTAACGCAACGTTAATAGGCGTGAACGATCATCTGAATAATTGTGGGACGACACCGTCATGGGCGCCGAACGTACTAAAATCGAGGCTTTGGGCGCTGCTTTGTCAACATTCCGCCCTGCCTGTCAAGAGTTTACAAACAACCATGAACGTAAGTATATTGCGTAGCAAGCTACTTATCTACTCACGGCTTGTTTTTTACCCTTCCACACTTCTTGTGCGCACTCTGCGCGCCTGACCCGAGGATCTTCATGCAACTTAAGCCAGCTGTTACCGCTCTGGTCACTGCCGTCGCCCTGGCATCGCTGCTCAGCGGATGTAAAAAGGAAGAAGCGGCTCCGCCCGCTCAAACCCCTCAGGTCGGCGTGGTCACCATTCAACCGCAAGCCTTTACCCTGACCACCGAGCTGCCGGGCCGCACCACGGCCTTCCGCATTGCCGAAGTGCGCCCGCAGGTGAACGGCATCATTCTCAAGCGCCTGTTCAAGGAAGGCGCCGACGTGAAGGAAGGGCAGCAGCTCTACCAGATCGATCCATCGGTGTATGAAGCCACGCTCAAGAGCGCCCAGGCCAAGCTGACGCAGACCAAATCGATCACCGATCGCTACAAGCAACTGGTCGATGAGCAAGCCGTCAGCCGCCAGGAATACGACACCGCCGTCGCCAACCGCATGACGGCCGAGGCCGACCTGCAGAATGCGCAGATCAATGTGCGCTACACCAAAGTGTTCGCGCCGATCTCCGGGCGCATCGGCCGTTCCGCGGTCACCGAAGGCGCACTGGTCAGCAACGGCCAGGCCGATGCCATGGCTGTGATCCAGCAGTTGGACCCGATCTACGTTGACGTCACCCAGTCCTCGGCCGAAATGCTGAAACTGCGTCGTGACCTGGAAAGCGGCCAACTGCAAAAATCCGGCGACAACGCCGCCATGGTCAAGCTGACCCTGGAAGACGGCAGCGACTACGGCCAGCAAGGCAAACTGGAGTTCTCTGAAGTGTCGGTCGACCAGACCACCGGTTCCGTGACCCTGCGCGCCGTGTTCCCCAACCCCAACCATGTGCTGCTGCCGGGTATGTTCGTGCACGCCCAACTGCAAGCCGGTGTGAACAGCAAGGCCATTCTCGCGCCGCAACAGGGCGTGACCCGTGACCTCAAGGGCACTCCGACGGCCCTGATCGTCAACGCCGACAACAAGGTCGAGCAGCGTGAACTGGTGGCCAACCGTACCGCCGGCGCCTATTGGCTGGTGGAGAAAGGCCTCAACGCGGGCGATCGCGTCATCACCGAAGGCTTGCAGTACGTCAAGCCGGGCGCCGAGGTGAAAGTCACCGAAGCCGGCAACGCCAAGCCCGCCGGTTCTGCCGCTCCTGCTGCCGCTGCCGGCAAAGGGGAGTAATCCATGTCGAAATTTTTTATCGACCGTCCCATTTTCGCCTGGGTAATTGCCCTGGTGATCATGCTGGTCGGGGCACTGTCGATCCTGAAGCTGCCCATCAACCAATACCCGGCCATCGCGCCAACCGCCATTGATATCCAGGTGACCTACCCAGGCGCGTCCGCACAAACCGTGCAGGACACCGTGGTGCAGGTGATCGAGCAACAACTCAATGGTATCGACAACCTGCGCTATGTGGCCTCGGACAGTAACTCCGACGGCAGCATGACTATTACCGCGACGTTCAACCAGGGTACCAACCCGGACATCGCCCAGGTTCAGGTGCAGAACAAGCTGAACCTGGCGACCCCACTGCTGCCGCAGGAAGTGCAGCAGCAGGGTATCCGCGTGACCAAGTCGGTGAAGAACTTCCTGATGGTGATCGGTCTGGTGTCGGAAGACGGCAGCATGACCAAGGACGACCTCTCCAACTACATCGTGTCCAACATCCAGGACCCGATTTCCCGTACCTCGGGTGTGGGTGACTTCCAGGTCTTCGGTTCGCAGTACGCCATGCGTATCTGGCTCGACCCGGCCAAGCTGAACAACTTCCAGCTCACCCCGGTGGATGTCAGCAATGCCATCAAGGCCCAGAACGTGCAGGTGGCCACCGGCCAACTGGGCGGTCTGCCTGCCCTGCCCGGCACTCAATTGAACGCCACCATCATCGGCAAGACGCGTCTGCAAAGCGCCGAAGAATTCGCCAAGATCCTGATGAAAGTGAATCCCGACGGCTCGCAAGTGCGACTGGGCGACGTTTCGCGTATTGAACTGGGCGGCCAGAACTACAGCATCAGCGCGCAATTCAACGGTAAGCCGGCGTCCGGTATGGCGATCAAGCTGGCCGCCGGGGCGAACGCCCTGGACACCGGTAAAGCGATCCGCGCCACCGTGGCGTCCCTGGAACCGTTCTTCCCGCCCGGCATGAAAGCCGTGGTGCCGTACGACACGACCCCGGTAGTGACCGAGTCGATCTCCGGTGTGGTTCACACCCTGGTCGAAGCGATCGTGCTGGTGTTCCTGGTGATGTTCCTGTTCCTGCAGAACTTCCGCGCCACCATCATCACCACCATGACCGTACCGGTGGTATTGCTGGGTACGTTCGGGATCCTGGCGGCGTTCGGTTTCACCATCAACACCCTGACCATGTTCGGCATGATCCTGGCCATCGGCTTGCTGGTGGACGATGCCATCGTCGTGGTGGAAAACGTCGAACGGGTCATGGCCGAGGAGCACCTGTCGCCCAAGGAAGCGACCATCAAGTCCATGGGCCAGATCCAGGGCGCCCTGGTGGGTATTGCCCTGGTACTCTCGGCGGTATTGCTGCCGATGGCCTTCTTCGGCGGCTCCACCGGCGTGATCTACCGTCAGTTCTCCATCACCATTGTGTCGGCGATGGCGTTGTCGGTACTGGTTGCCCTGATCTTCACCCCGGCCCTGTGCGCCACCATGCTCAAGGCGATCGATCCGGAAAAGCACGGCCAACCCAAGCGCGGCTTCTTCGGCTGGTTCAACCGCACCTTCGACAGCGGCGTACTCAAGTACGAGCGCGGCGTGGGCGGGATGATCAAGCACAAGATCCCGGCTTTCATCGTGTATGCGCTGATCCTGGCCGGCATGATCTGGATGTTCACCCGTATCCCGAGCGCGTTCCTGCCTGAAGAAGACCAGGGCGTGATCTTTGCCCAGGTACAGACCCCCGTGGGCGCCTCGGCCGAGCGTACGCAAAAAGTCATCGACGACATGCGCGCCTTCCTGCTGCATGACAAGGAAGGCGAGCCAGGCGAAGGCAAGGCCGTGAAGTCGGTATTTACCGTGAACGGTTTCAACTTCGCCGGTCGCGGCCAGAGCTCGGGCCTTGCATTCGTGATGCTCAAGCCGTGGGACGAGCGTGATTCGTCGCAGTCGGTATTCGAAGTGGCCAAGCGGGCCCAGGGTTACTTCTTCGGGGCCTTCAAGGACGCCATGGTATTTGCCATCGTGCCGCCTTCGGTTCTGGAACTGGGTAACGCCACCGGCTTCGACGTGTTCCTGCAAGACCAGGGTGGCGTCGGCCACGACAAGCTGATGGCAGCGCGTAACCAGTTCCTCGGTGCGGCGGCCCAAAGCAAGATACTGGCAGGCGTGCGCCCCAACGGCGTGAACGATGAGCCGCAGTACGAACTGACCGTCGATGACGAGAAAGCCAGCGCCCAGGGCATCAGCCTGTCGGACATCCAGCAGACCCTGGCCATCGCGCTGGGCGGCAGCTACATCAACGACTTCATCGACCGTGGTCGGGTGAAGAAGGTGTATGTGCAGGGTGATGCGGCCAGCCGTATGTCGCCGGAAGACCTGGACAAATGGTTCGTGCGCGCCGACTCCGGGAAGATGGTGCCACTGTCGGCCATCTCGTCGGGCAAGTGGATCTACGGCTCGCCCAAGCTCTCGCGTTATAACGGTGTAGCGGCCATGGAAATCCTCGGCACCCCGGCGCCTGGCTACAGTACCGGTGACGCAATGGCGGAAGTCGAGCGCATTGCCAAGGAACTGCCGGCCGGCGTCGGCTATGCCTGGACGGGCCTGTCGTACGAAGAACGTCTGTCCGGCTCCCAGGCACCTGCGTTGTATGCCTTGTCGCTGCTGGTGGTGTTCCTGTGTCTCGCGGCACTGTATGAAAGCTGGTCGATCCCGATTGCGGTGATCCTGGTGGTACCGCTGGGTGTGATCGGTGCACTGATCGCCACCAGCATGCGCGGCTTGTCCAACGACGTGTTCTTCCAGGTGGGCTTGCTGGTCACGGTGGGCCTGGCGGCGAAAAACGCGATCCTGATCGTGGAGTTCGCCAAGGAGTTGCACGAGCAAGGCAAGGGCATTGTCGAGGCGGCCATCGAGGCGTCCCGCATGCGTCTGCGCCCGATCATCATGACGTCCATGGCGTTCGTGCTCGGCGTACTGCCGCTGGCGATTTCCAGCGGCGCAGGCTCAGGCAGCCAGCATGCAATCGGTACCGGTGTGATCGGCGGTATGATCACCGCAACGGTTCTGGCGATCTTCTGGGTGCCGCTGTTCTACGCAACCGTGTCTTCGGCCGGCGAACGCAAAAAGAAACACACCACTGAAACTCCTAAAGAGGCTGGCCAATGAGCAAGTCGCTACTTTCCTTAGCCGTCACCGCCTTCGTGCTCAGTGGCTGCTCGCTTATCCCTGACTACCAGCGCCCCGAAGCGCCGGTAGCGGCGCAGTTCCCGCAGGGGCCGGCGTACTCGTCGGCCCAGGCGCCGGGCCAGGCTGCCGCCGAGCAGGGCTGGAAGCAGTTTTTCCATGACCCTGCCCTGCAGCAACTGATCCAGACCGCGCTGGTGAACAACCGTGACCTGCGCGTCGCGGCCCTGAACATCGACGCTTATGCGGCGCAGTACCAGATCCAGCGTGCCGACCTGTTCCCGGCCGTCTCGGCCACCGGCAGCGGCAGCCGCTCGCGTACTCCGGCGCGGTTGTCGCAGACCGGCGAATCGAGCATCTCCAGCCAATACTCGGCGGGCCTGGGGATCAGCGCTTATGAGCTGGACCTGTTTGGTCGCGTGCGCAGCCTGAGCGAAGAAGCATTGCAGAAGTACTTCGCCACCGAAGAAGCGCGGCGCAGCACCCAGATCAGCCTGGTGGCCAGTGTGGCCAATGCCTACCTGACCTGGCAGGCCGACAAGGAACTGCTCAAGCTGACCCAGGACACGCTCGGCGCGTTCGAGCAAAGCTTCAAGCTGACCTCGCGCAGCAACGAAGTCGGCGTGGCTTCGGCCCTCGACCTCAGCCAGGCGCGCACCTCGGTGGAAAACGCCCGGGTGCAGCTTGCCCGCTATACGCGCCAGGTGGCCCAGGATGAAAACAGCCTGACCCTGCTGCTGGGCACCGGCCTGCCGGCGAATATCGCCAGCAAGCCACTGTCCGATGACCTGCTCAGCGAAGTCCCCGCCGGCCTGCCGTCGGACCTGCTGCAACGGCGTCCCGACATCGTTCAGGCCGAGTACAACCTCAAGGCCGCCAACGCCAATATCGGTGCGGCCCGCGCGGCGTTCTTCCCGAGCATCAGCCTGACCGCCAGCGCCGGTACCGCCAGCCCGAACCTGGGTGGCCTGTTCAAGGGCGGCTCGGGCACCTGGTCGTTCGCACCGCAGATCAACATCCCGATCTTCAACGCCGGTAGCCTGCGCGCCAGCCTGGACTACTCGAAGATCCAGAAAGAGATCAACGTGGCCAACTACGAGAAGGCGATCCAGACCGGCTTCCAGGAAGTCTCCGACGGCCTCGCTGCGCGTCAGACCTACAAGCAGCAACTGGACGCCCAACGTGGCTTCGTCGCCGCCAACCAGGATTACTACCGCCTGGCCGAGCGTCGCTACCGCATTGGTGTCGACAGTAACCTGACCTTCCTGGACGCCCAGCGCCAACTGTTCAGTGCCCAGCAATCGCTGATCACCGACCGCCTGGCGCAGCTGACCAGCGAGGTCAACCTGTACAAGGCCCTCGGCGGTGGCTGGAACGAGCAGACGGCCAAGAACGAGCCGGTGAAAGAAGAAGCACCGGCGCTGAAGTTGTTCTGATCGCGCTGATGCAGATGAAACCGCTTCCCTTACCGGAAGCGGTTTTTTTTTGCCATGTCACTAACCCTTGCGAACCAAAGGTGGGCGCTGGCTTGCCTTCCCTTCAACCTTTCAGGGTAAGATTGGTAACAGATTCTTACAGACCACAGAGGGAGCTTGTCGTAATGATCGTAGGCATTGACCTGGGCACGACCAATAGCCTGGCCGCCGTGTGGCGCGGCGATGCCGCCGAAATGGTGCCCAATGCACTTGGCCAGTTGCTGACCCCAAGCGTGGTAGGCCTGGATGATCAAGGCCGTATCCTGGTGGGCCAAGCCGCCAAGGAACGCCTGCATACTCACCCGCACCTGACCACATCGCTGTTCAAGCGCTACATGGGCAGTGCCACCGAAGTGCGCCTGGGCGACCGCTCGTTCCGCCCCGAAGAGCTGTCGGCGCTGGTCCTCAAAAGCCTCAAGGAAGACATCGAGCGCACCTATGGCCAAACCGTCACCGAAGCGGTGATCAGCGTGCCCGCCTACTTTAGCGACGGCCAGCGCAAAGCCACGCGCATTGCCGGTGAACTGGCCGGGCTCAATGTTGAAAAACTGATCAACGAACCCACCGCCGCCGCCTTGGCTTATGGCTTGCACCAGCGTGACAAGGAAACCTCGTTCCTGGTTTTCGATCTCGGCGGCGGCACCTTTGACGTGTCGATCATCGAGCTGTTCGACGGTGTGATGGAAGTACGCGCCAGCGCCGGCGACAACTTCCTGGGCGGCGAAGACTTCGACACGTTGTTGCTGGAACACTTCGTCGACAGCCAGCGCAATGCCCAGGGTTTCCCGCCCACCCGCAGTGTGTTGCAAGCCCTGCGTCGCGAAGCCGAGCGCGTGCGCAAAGCCTTGGGCCAGGACGACAGCGCCGAGTTCGCCCTGCGTATCGATGGCCAGCAGTGGGTCACAACCATCACCCAGGCCGAACTCGCCAAGCTCTACACGCCCTTGTTGGAACGCCTGCGCGCACCGATTGAACGCGCCCTGCGAGACGCACGCATTCGGGTCGGTGACCTGGATGAAATCCTGCTGGTCGGCGGCACCACGCGCATGCCGCTGGTGCGCAAACTGGCCGCTGGTTTGTTCGGGCGTTTCCCGTCCATCAGCCTCGACCCGGACCAGGTGGTCGCCCACGGCGCGGCTATCCAGGCCGCGCTCAAGGCCCGCTCGGCGGCACTGGAAGAAATCGTGCTGACCGACGTCTGCCCCTACACCCTCGGTATCGAAACCTCGAACCAGTACGGCGGCCATATCGAAAGCGGGCATTACCTGCCGCTGATCGAACGCAACAGCAGCGTGCCGGTGAGCCGGGTCAAAAGCGTGGTCACGCTCTACGACGACCAGCCCCGCGTGCTGCTGAAAATCTACCAAGGCGAAAGCCGTCTGGTGAAAGACAACATCGAACTGGGCCAGTTGGAAATCCCCGTGCCCAAGCGCAAGGCTGGCGAAGTCTCACTGGACGTGCGCTTCACCTACGACAACAACGGTTTGCTCGAAGCCCAGGTGAACATTCCGCTGACCGGCGAGCAGCACTCGCTGGTGATCGAAAACAATCCTGGCGTGCTCAGCCCGCAAGAGATCCAGCAACGCCTGCAAGCGTTGGCATTGTTGAAAATTCACCCGCGCGACCAGCAGGTCAACACCGTGCTGACCGCCCGCCTCGAACGGCTCTACCAGGAAAGCCTGGGCGAGCTGCGCGAGCAACTCGGACACTGGGCCGCGCAGTTTCAGCAAGTGCTCGACACCCAGGACGAGCGCCGCATCCGTGAGGCCCGCAGCGAACTGACCCGACAACTTGAGCAACTCGATAACGGGTTCTGGCGCTGAAGGAAATCCACATGGACTGTTGGACAGTGTTGCAATTGGCGGACGATGCCGACGAACGGACCATCAAGCGAACCTACGCGCGACTGCTGAAAAGCTGCCGCCCGGACGATGATCCCGAAGGGTTCCAGCGTCTGCGCGAAGCCTATGAGGCTGCATTGGGGTACGCACGCTGGCGTGCAGACAACGAAGAGGAAGAGCGCGCAACTGCCGTTGTCGAACAGACCGACAGCCACCTCAAGGATTTGGCCGAGCTGATGGACGTCAGCACGCTCAGCCCCGCGCCTTTTGAAGCGCCAAAACCTGACCCGGTCCACGGGTTGCTCACCGGCCTCAACGCCGACAACCTCGATGAACGCTGGGCCCAGGCCCGGCAACAGGACTGCAGCGACGCCTTCCAGGCCGGCCTGCTGCGCCACTGCTTTGAAGCCCCCGGCGAGCGCAGTGCAATTACCCGTTGGGCGATGCAACATCTGGAATGGCTGACACCCTGGCAACGGGTGGCCATGACGCCATGGCAGCACGATGCACTGACCAGTGAGCTGTTGCAGGACTATCGCCTCAACTTGCAGGAACTGCTGGAGCAAAAGGCCGAGCGCGAGTTCATCACCCAACTGACGCACTACAACGAGCAAGCCTGGCTGCGGGTGTTCGATCAGCAGCAACAGTGGCAACACATTATTCTGCAACTGCTGCACGACACCCAATGGAGCGTGCCGCTGTTTGAACGCGTATGCCAGGCCTTTGGCTGGGACGACCAGAAAGGCGTGTTTGCGGAACCCGCGTGGATGTGGCGCAGCCTGGTGTCGCGTTGCGAGCAGGAAAGCTTTTATATCAGCCTCCAAGACAAAGCCCAGGACACGCGGCGCACCTCCGCCGATGCCCTCGCCGCGCGCTTGTTGCTCACGCCCATGACCGCAACCCAACAGATGCGCATCATCGGCAGGTTTGGCCAAAACGAATGGAACGCTTGCCAGCATCTGGGCGAAACCCTGACCTGGCGTTATCCGCAGTTGATCGAACGCCTGCCCCAAAGCGACCTGTTCTTCTGGCGCAAATTCGTCCCACGACCGATTTACGTCCATGTGCTTATCCGGCTCTGGGCGATCTTTGCCTTGGCCGCTGTCCTGAACCTCGTTCACGTTGAAACCGAAAAGCTGGACTTCGGGGTTGTACTCATCTTAGTGGTATTGGCGATCTTGCCGGCCGCGGTCTTCTTTCGGATCACGCAGATGTGGGCCGGGATGAGTGCGTCCTTTGTAGTTGCGGACGTGTGGCTGAGCCAGTATTTGATCCCTAAACGCGTCAACCCCAACCAGTATTGGCTGGTGTTACGCCACGGCATTCCGCAATTGGCCATGCTCGCGGTGTGCGGGCTGGCACTGGGCATTCTGGGAGCGATTACGTATGCCGGGATGCTGCTGATCAACCTGCTGCACAGCAAACGCATCGGCCACATGGGTGAGAAAAGTCTGAAATTTCCGTGGCTCAATGGCCTGCATTGGGCCTTCTGGAGCCCGCTGCAAGTGGTATTCCTGGTGGTGATGGTGGCGGTGATCATCGCCGCGCAGCATTACCTGCCAGCGGTGCCATGGTCCCATATCGACCTGCCCAAACGGTAACGAGACGCTCGGGCCTGAGCGTATTGCGCAGGCCCGCAACTTGCGTTCGATCATCGCACACAACCCGCTCTCCCCCACTTTCATCGCCCCCGTACCGCCCCGCACCATGCCCGCACCTGCATAACCCCAATAACAACAGGTCCAACACCATGAGCACGTTCCGCCCGCGCCAGCTATTGCTGGCAACCGCTGTCGCCAGCCTTGCCCTGCCCGTCGTCGCCGAAGAACACGGCTTTCTCGAGGACGCCAGCGCCAACCTCAACCTGCGCAATTTCTTCTTCAACCGCAATTACACCAACCCGACCAAAACCCAGGGCGGCGCGCAGGAGTGGACGCAAAGTTTCATCCTCGACGCCAAGTCCGGGTTCACTCAAGGCACGGTCGGTTTCGGTGTCGACGTGCTGGGTTTGTACTCGCTCAAGCTCGATGGCGGGCGTGGCACCGGTGGCACGCAGTTATTGCCGCTGGACCACGACGGCCGCCCAGCCGATGCGTTCGGTCGCCTGGGCGTGGCCTTCAAGGCGCGGGTTTCCAGGACTGAAGTGAAAGTCGGCGAATGGATGCCGGTGCTGCCGATTTTGCGCTCGGACGATGGTCGCTCGTTGCCGCAGACCCTGCGCGGCGGGCAGATCACGTCAAAGGAAATCGATGGCCTGACCCTGTATGGCGGTCAGTTCCGTGCCAACAGCCCGCGGGACGACAGCAGCATGCGCGACATGTCGATGACCGGCAAAACCGCGTTCACGTCCGATCGCTTCAACTTCCAGGGTGCCGAATACGCCTTCAACGACAAACGCACGCAAGTCGGAGTGTGGAATGCCCAGCTCAAGGACATCTACCGCCAGCAGTTCGTCAATCTGATTCACAGCCAGCCCGTGGGCGACTGGACCCTGGGCGCCAACCTGGGGTTCTTCTACGGCAAGGACGACGGCAGCGCCCGGGCAGGTGAGCTGGACAACAAGACCTGGTCCGGCTTGCTGTCCGCCCGCCACGGCGGCAACACCTTCTATGTCGGCCTGCAAAAACTCACCGGCAACAGCGCCTGGATGCGTGTCAACGGCACCAGCGGCGGCACTCTGGCCAACGACAGTTATAACTCGAGCTACGACAACGCCGAGGAAAAATCCTGGCAGGTTCGCCACGACTACAACTTCGCCGCCCTTGGCGTACCGGGCCTTACCCTGATGAACCGCTATATCAGCGGCAGCAACGTGCACACCGGCACGGTGACCGACGGCAAGGAATGGGGGCGCGAAAGCGAATTGGGCTACACCGTACAAAGCGGCAGCCTGAAAAACCTGACCCTGCGCTGGCGCAACTCCAGCATGCGGCGTGACTACAGCAACAATGAGTTCGATGAAAACCGGTTGATCGTCAGCTACCCGATAAGTCTGCTGTAAACCGGCGCCGCAGTTACTGTATGGTGCGCGCCTGCCGCTGCTGATCGCCCCAGCAGCGGCCTCTCATTCGAGCCCGCGCACAGCATGAAAACCTTCGCCTCCGCTATCGCAGTGTTCGCCCTGGCCCTGAGCCTGGGCGGCTGTATCGGCTCGCCCATCGCCCTGACGCCGCAGACCGAGCAACGCCTGCAGGCCCGGGCGCCAATCCGTTTCCTGCTGACCTTCGATGACGGCCCCAGCGCCTCGGGCTACAACAACCCGAGCCGTTCAGTGGTGGCCGATCTGGCCGATAACCCGGTATCGCCAGGGATCAAGGCGGTGTTCTTTCTACAGACCCAAGCCGCCCGTTCAGGTGGCAGCGCGCGGGGCCGCAAGACCATGGTGCGTGAGTATGCCGCCGGCCATGTGCTGGCCTTCCACACGGCGACGACGTTTCATACCAATCATCGCTGGCTCAGTGACGCCGAGCTGGAGCGCACCCTGACCCAGGGCGCGGCGGACATCGCCGCCATCACCGGCACGCCGCCCCTGCTGGTGCGGCCACCGTTCTGGAACTACGATCACCGCACATTCGCCGCCTACCGACGCCACGGCATGCAGGTGCTGTTGACCGACCTGAGTGCCAACGACGGCAAGATCTGGGGCTTCAACGGCAGCCCACGCCGTCGCGCCAACCTGTACCGCCAGCTGTCAGTGGTGCGTGAGCGCATCGCATTGGGTGAGTTGCCGACGGTGGACGGCGTGATACCGGTGGTGGTGACCTTCCATGACATCAACCGCTACACCGCACGGCATCTGCAGGAGTACCTGCAGATCCTGATGGACAGCGCCCGCATCAACGGCCTGAAGACCGCCGCCGAGCCCTTCTACACCGACACCGCCACCCTGCAACGCGCGGCGCTGGCCCGCACGGTCAAGGAGGTGAACGAGCCGGTGCATCTGCCGGGGGTGTGGAATTGGCTGTGGGATGCCGATACCAACTGACTTCTACAGTCAATGAAGCCCCCCTGTAGGAGCAAGCTTGCTCGCGAAAAACGTCAACGATAACGCGTACTTTCTGAATGAACGCGGTGCCTGTGAGTTTTTCGCGATCAAGCTCGCTCCTACAGACGGCATCAGGGCAAGCCCCCTCCCATATTTTGAGCGCATTTCAACTCAGGGTTGGCGCGACTCGATACCCAACTCATCCCACACCGACGCGGCCAAATGGAACGTCGCATTCGCCGCCGGTATCCCGCAATAAATCGCGCTTTGCATCAGCACTTCCTTGATCTCGGCGCGGGTCACGCCGTTGCTGGCGGCGGCACGTAAATGCAGCTTCAACTCTTCGGTGCGGTTCATGCCGATCAGCATCGCGATGGTGATCAGGCTGCGGGTGTGCCGTGGCAAACCCGGGCGGGTCCAGATATCGCCCCACGCATGGCGAGTGATCATTTCCTGAAACTCGCTGTTGAACTCGGTCAGGGCATTGAGGCTGCGCTCCACATGGGCGTCGCCCAGCACTTCACGGCGCACTTGCAGCCCCTCGGCATAACGTTGTTTCTCGTCCACGAAAAGCTCCTCAGCGACCCAGCAGAAATTCAATCACGCGGTCGCTGAACGCAGCGCCGGCTTGTACATTGGACAGATGCGCCGCATAGAACTCGGCGTATTCGGCGCCCTTCACATGGTTCTGGATAAAGTGACCGCCGGCGGGTGGTGTCACCGCGTCTTCCGTGCCGGCAATCACCAGGGTGGGCACTTTGATCGACGCCAACTGATGACGGAAATCCGCATCGCGCACCGCCGCGCAGTTGGCGGCATAGCCTTGGGGCGAGGTGGCCGCGAGCATGTCGGTGATCTGCTCGGCCTGGTGGGGGTTGGCGGCGGCAAAATCGGCGGTGAACCAGCGTGCAATCGAGGCATCACGCAGTGCAACCATCGCCGCCGCGCCATCGCGCAACACCGTTTCGATACGCGGGTTCCACACCTCAGGTGTGCCGATCCTGGCAGCGGTGTTGCAGACCACCAGGCGATCGAGCCGCGTGCCGGCGTTGATGCCCAACCATTGGCCGATCAACCCGCCCATGGACAACCCACAGAAATGGGCACGCTGGATGCCCAGCGTATCCAACAGCGCCAGCACATCCTGGCCCAACTGTTCGATGCTGTAGGGCCCCTCGGTGACCAGGGATTTGCCATGGCCGCGGGTATCGAAACGCAGCACGCGAAAATGCTGGGTGAATGCCGGCACCTGGATGTCCCACATATGTAGGTCAGTACCCAGGGAGTTGGACAGCACCAGTACCGGTGCATCGGCGGGCCCATCGAGTTGGTAATGCAGGTCGCCCTCGGCGAGTTGTACGAAAGCCACAGCGTTCTCCTTACGCAGTCAATGCAAAGTGTTCGGTCACGGCGCGGCTGACCCAGGTAGAGGCCTGGCCCAGGTAGTTGGCCGGGTCGAGCAGACGGTCCAGTTCGGCCGACGACAACTGGGCGGTGACCTGCGGCTGGTCCGCCAGCACGGCACGCAAATGCCGCTGCTCGGCGACCGCGCGTTTGCAGCACTGCTCCAGCAAGTGGTGCGCGGTTTCACGGCCCAGGCGCTGAGCCAGCACGCTGCTGACGGCTTCGGCCAGCACCAGGCCCTGGGTCAGCTCGAGATTGCGGGCCATGCGCTCGGCATCCACCTCCAGCCCTTCGCTGACCAGCAGCGCCTGTTCCAGTGCCCCCGAGACCAATCGGCAGATCTGCGGCAAGGTTTCCCATTCGGCGTGCCACAGTCCCAGGCTACGCTCGTGCTCCTGGGGCATGGCACTGAACATCGTCGCCACCAGGCCGGGCACGCGGGTCGCGGCGCTGATCAGCACGGCGGCGCCGACCGGGTTGCGCTTGTGCGGCATGGTCGAAGAGCCGCCCTTGCCCGGCGCCGAGGGCTCGAACACTTCCGCCTCTTCGGTTTGCATCAACAGGCTGATGTCGCGACCCAGCTTGCCAAGGCTGCCGGCGATCAGGCCAAGCACGCTGGCAAACTCCACCAGACGATCACGTTGGGTGTGCCACGGCTGCTCGGGCAAGTTCAGTTGCAACTCGGCAGCCAAGGCTTGCGCCACCGGCATGGCCTGCTCGCCCAGCGCAGCCAGGGTGCCCGACGCACCGCCAAACTGCAGCACCAGCAAACGCGGTTTCAATTCCACCAGGCGCTGGCGACTGCGCGTCACCGCGCCCAGCCAGCCGGCGATCTTCATGCCCAGGGTGACGGGCGTAGCGTGTTGCAGCCAGGTGCGCCCGACCAGAGGGGTCGATGCATGCCGCTGCGCCTGGGCCGCCAATACATCGCCCAGGCGCGCCAGGTCCGCTTCGATCAGCTCCAGCGCGCGGCGCAATTGCACCACCAGGCCGGTGTCCATCACATCCTGGCTGGTTGCCCCCAGGTGCACATAGCGCTCGGCCCCGGCGTCTTCAGCGGCAATCAACTTGCCCAGCGCCTTGACCACTGGAATCGCCGAATTGCCCGCCGTGGCAATCGCCACACTGAGCGCATCCACGTCATACAGCGAAGCCAGGCAGGCCTGGGCAATCGGCGCCACGGCGGCCTGCGGGATCAACCCGACCTGGGCCTCGGCCCGGGCCAGCGCGGCCTCGAAATCCAGCATGCCCTGCAAGCGGCCCTGGTCACAGAACACCTCGGCCATGCTGTCAGCGGTGAAGTAGGCGTCGAACAGTTGGTTGCTCGTGCGCAGTGTCATAACTCATCCCTTACAAATCGTGATGCAGGTACGCCGCCTGTTTCGGCAGGCGCAAGCTGAACAGGAACGCCACGGCCATCATCGCGGTGACGTACCAGTAGAAAGTGTTTTCCATACCGATGGACTTCAGGCTCAACGCAACCACTTCCGCCGAACCGCCGAACACCGCGTTGGCCACGGCATACGCCAGGCCCACGCCCAATGCACGCACCTGAGGTGGGAACATCTCGGCTTTGACCAGGCCACTGATGGAGGTATAGAAGCTGACGATCGCCAGTGCCAGCGTGATCAGCACAAAAGCCAGGAACGGACTGGTGACGGTTTTCAGGGTGAGCAGGATCGGCACCGTGAACAGCGTGCCGAGGCCGGCGAACCAGAGCATGGAATTGCGCCGGCCGATCTTGTCGGCGAGCATGCCGAACAGCGGCTGCATGCACATGTACAGAAACAGCGCGCCGGTCATGATGTAGCTGGAGGTCTTGGCGTGCATGCCGACGGTGTTCACCAGGTATTTCTGCATGTAAGTGGTGAAGGTATAGAAAATCAGCGAGCCGCCGGCGGTGTAGCCCAACACGGTGATGAAGGCTTTGCCGTGGTCACGGAACAGCGCGACGATACTGCCGGCGTCCTTGTCCTCGCGCATTTCCTTGCTGGTGGTTTCCTTGAGGGTGCGGCGCAGCAACAGGGAGATCACCGCCGCGATGGCGCCGATCACGAACGGAATACGCCAGCCCCAGGCACGCAATTCTTCTTCGGTGAGAATCTGCTGCAGGATCACCACCACCAGCACCGCCAGCAGTTGCCCGCCGATCAGGGTCACGTACTGGAACGAGGCGAAGAAACCGCGCTGGCCCTTGAGCGCCACTTCGCTCATGTAGGTCGCCGTGGTGCCGTATTCGCCCCCCACCGACAACCCCTGGAACAGCCGCGCCACCAGCAGCAGCGCCGGGGCCCAGGCGCCGATATCCTTGTAGGTCGGCAGGAAAGCGATGACCAGGGAACCGGCGCACATCATCAGCACCGAGATCATCATGGAATTCTTGCGGCCATGTTTGTCGGCAACCCGGCCAAACAGCCAGCCGCCGATCGGACGCATCAGGAACCCGGCGGCGAACACGCCGGCGGTGTTGAGCAGTTGGACGGTGGGGTCGTCCGAGGGGAAAAAGGCCGGCGCAAAGTAAATCGCGCAGAAGGCATAGACGTAGAAGTCGAACCATTCGACCAGGTTGCCGGAGGAAGCACCGACAATCGCAAAAATCCGTTTGCTGCGTTCTTCTCCGGTGTAGTGACTGGTTTTTGTTGTCATGGTTTTTACTCAGTGGGAACGGTTATAGCCTAGACATACTTTGCAACAACCGTGTCATGCAAGCAGACTTTTGGCTATGGAGTGCTTGTAAGGGCCCCATCGGGGGCAAGCCCCCTCCCACACTTGGACTTGTGAATACATTCAAATGTGGGAGGGGGCTTACCCCCGATAGGGCCCTACAGCCAACTCAATAATCGAAAAACACCGTTTCCCTGTCTGTCCCCTGCAAAACCACATCCCACTGATAAACCCCCGCCGCATCCTGCCTGGCAATCAACGTACCGCGACGCTGCGCCGGCACACACGCCAGCAAGGGGTCATCCCCATTCAACGCCTCACCGTCAAAATAAATCCGCGTCAGCAAGTGCTTCACCAACCCGCGCGCAAACACCAGCACCACCAGATGCGGCGCCTGGGTCGTGCCTTGAAGCCCGGGCACACTGCCCGGCTTGATCGTAGTAAAGCGGAAGCGCCCCTCGGCATCCACCGGCACGCGGCCAAAGCCTTCGAAGTTGGGATCCAGCGCTTTGTCCTGTTCGTCTTCCGGGTGGTCGTACTTGCCGGCGGCGTTGGCCTGCCAGACCTCAAGCATGGCGTCGTTGACCACATCGCCGTTGCCGTCCACCACCTGCCCGCTGATCGCCACGCGTTCGCCCAGGGTGGCGGCGACCGTCAGGTCTTCGCGGTTCAGCCAGGTCAGGCCGATGTGGTAATACGGCCCGACGGTGTGGGACGTGGTTGCGTAAAGGCTCATCTCATTTCTCCATCGGCGTGGCGTCGCGGCCGCGCAGGACGATGTCCCAGCGGTAGCCGAGGGCATAGGAAGGAATGGTTTTTTCCAGATCGAAGCTTGCGATCAGGCGTTGCTTGGCGCTGGTGTCCGGCACGCAGTTGTAGATCGGGTCGTATTCGAGCAGCGGGTCGCCGGGGAAATACATTTGCGTGACCAGCCGCGTCAGCACGCTGGGTCCGAACAGCGAAAAGTGGATATGCGCCGGGCGCCAGGCGTTGTGGTGATTGCCCCACGGGTAGGCGCCGGGCTTGATGGTCTGGAACTGGTACCAGCCCTCGGCGTCGGTGACGGTGCGCCCGGTGCCGGTGAAGTTCGGGTCCAGCGGCGCATCGTGCAGGTCGCGCTCGTGGTTGTAGCGACCGGCGGCATTGGCCTGCCAGATCTCCACGAGGATGCCCGGCACCGGCAGGCCGTTCTCGTCCAGCACCCGCCCGTGAATGATGATGCGTTCGCCCTGGGGCTCGCCCTCGTGCTGGGCGGTCAGGTCGTTGTCTGTCTCGCTGACGCGCTCGGCGCCGATGGTCGGGCCGGTGATTTCCGACAACGAATGGGGCAGGAACACCAACGGCTGCGAGGGCGAACGCAAGTTCGTCGACTGGTAGGCCGGGTGCAGGTAGTCAGGTTGAGTGCCCGCGTGCGGGCGCCGGTAACCGGGCTTGTCATTCATGCAGCAATCCTCTCTTATCAGACGCGTTCAATCGCCAGGGCCAGGCCTTGGCCCACGCCCACGCACATGGTCGCCAGGCCTTTGCGCCCGCCGGTTTTTTCCAACTGGTGCAGGGCTGTCAGTACCAGCCGCGCACCGCTCATGCCCAGGGGGTGCCCCAGAGCGATGGCGCCGCCGTTGGGGTTGACCTGCGGCGCGTCGTCGGCGATCCCCAACTCGCGCAGCACGGCCAGGCCTTGGCTGGCGAAGGCTTCGTTGAGTTCGATCACGTCAAAATCGGTGACCGCCAGACCGAGGCGCTCCACCAGCTTGCGCACCGCCGGCACCGGGCCGATCCCCATCACGCGCGGGGCGACGCCGGCACTGGCCATGCCCAACACCCTGGCGCGGGCGGTGAGCCCGTGTTTTTTCACCGCGTCGGCCGAGGCCAGAATCAACGCGGCGGCGCCATCGTTGACGCCCGACGCGTTGCCGGCGGTGACGCTCTTGTCCGGGCCGTTGACCGGCTTGAGTTTGGCCAGGGCCTCAAGGGTGGTGTCCCGTGGATGCTCATCATGCTCCACCACGGTTTCGCCTTTTTTGTGGGCCACCCGCACCGGCACAATCTCTTCGGCAAAGAAGCCGGCGGCCTGCGCGGCAGCGGTACGTTGCTGGCTGCGCAGGGCAAAGGCATCCTGGTCGGCGCGCGAAACATTGTAGTCGTCGGCGACGTTATCGGCGGTCTGCGGCATCGCGTCGACGCCGTATTGGGCTTTCATCAAGGGGTTGATAAAGCGCCAGCCGATGGTGGTGTCTTCAAGCTTCATGGTGCGTGAAAACGCCGCATCAGCCTTGCCCATCACGAACGGCGCGCGGGACATCGACTCGACGCCGCCGGCAATCGCCAGCTCCATTTCGCCGCTGGCAATCGCGCGAAAGGCCGTGCCGATGGCGTCCATCCCCGAAGCGCACAGGCGATTGAGGGTCACGCCGGGAATACTCTCCGGCAGGCCCGCCAGCAGCAGCGCCATGCGTGCCACGTTGCGGTTGTCTTCGCCGGCCTGGTTGGCGCAGCCGAGGAACACTTCATCCACGGCGCTCCACTCCACCGTTGGGTTACGTTCGATCAGCGCCTTGATCGGCAGGGCTGCCAGGTCATCGGCGCGCACCGTGGACAAGCCACCGCCGAAGCGGCCGATGGGGGTGCGAATGGCGTCACAGATAAAGACATCGCGCATCAGGCTTCTCCCGGTGCTTGGCCATGGGCGGCTGCGGTGCGTGCTTCGAGGTCACGCAGGGCGCTCAGCTCAACCTCAGTCGGTTCGGCGGTCACCTCGACCTGGTCGGCAAAACGAATGGCCCAGCCGGTCGCCGCGACCACTTGCTCGCGGGTCACCCCAGGGTGCAACGCAGTGACCACGAACTCATGGCTGCCCTCCTCCGGCTCCATGATGCACAGGTCGGTAATGATGCCGACCGGACCGGCGCCCGGCAGGCCCAGGCGCTTACGCGAATCCCCGCCTTCGCCGTGGCCGACCGAGGTGATGAAGTCCAGCTTGTCGACAAACGAACGGGACGACTGTTTAAGGATGATCAACACGCTTTTGGCGGAACCGGCAATTTCCGGCGCGCCGCCGGCACCCGGCAGACGTACCTTGGGCTGGTGATAATCGCCGACCACGGTGGTGTTGATGTTGCCGAAACGGTCGACCTGAGCCGCGCCGAGAAAGCCGACGTCGATGCGCCCGCCTTGCAGCCAGTAACGGAAGATTTCGCCGGTGGGCACCACGGTATCGGCGGTTTCCGCCAACTCACCGTCACCGATGGACAGCGGCAACACCGAGGGCTTGGCGCCAATCGGGCCGGACTCGTAGATCAGCACCACGTCAGGCGAGGAGGTCAGGCGCGCCAGGTTGGCCGCCTTGGACGGCAGGCCGATGCCGACGAAGCACACCGAGCCATTCTTGAGGCGGCGCGCGGCGGCGACGGTCATCATTTCATTGGTGGAATAGGTCATTACTTGGCCTCCTGCGCGCTGGCCAGCCTGGCCTGGAACTCGCTGAAATCAGCAGTGCCGTGGATGTATTCGTCGATCCAGGCGGTAAAGGTCCCACGGTCGCGGGCAATCGGGTCCCACGCCTGGTAGAAACGGTTATCCCGCTCGTTGTAGCCATGGGCGTAGGACGGATGCGCGCCACCGGGCACATGGCACACGGCGGTCAGGGCCCAGGTCGGCAATACGCAGCTGTTCATCGGCGCGTTCAGGTCGTCGACGATTTCCTCGACGGTGACGATGCAGCGCTTGGCCGCCAGGGCCGCTTCCTTCTGCACGCCAAGAATGCCCCATAGCAGCACGTTGCCCTTGCGGTCGGCCTTCTGCGCATGAATTACCGTCACATCCGGGCGTACCGACGGGACCGCCGCCAGCACTTCGCCAGTAAACGGGCACGTGACGGTCTTGATCAGCGGGTTGACCTTGGGCAAGTCGGAACCGGCGTAGGCCCGCAGCACCGCAAACGGCAGGCCGGAGGCGCCGGCGACGTAGGCGTTGGCCAGGTCGGCATGGCTGTGTTCTTCGATCTCCAGCGGCTGCGGCCACTGTTTTTCCACCGCGTCGCGCAGACGATGCAGGGAACCCACGCCCGGGTTGCCGCCCCAGGAGAAAATCAACTTGCGCGCACAGCCGGCGCCGATCAACTGGTCGTAGATCAGGTCAGGCGTCATACGCACCAGCGTCAGGTCTTTCTTGCCCTGACGAATGATTTCATGACCTGCGGCGGTGGGGATCAGGTGAGTGAAGCCTTCGAGGGCGACGGTATCGCCGTCGTTCACGAAGCGCTTGACCGCATCGCGCAGGGTGAGAATTTCAGCCATGGGGTTGGGCTCCCGGTGTTGATCGAAAAAGGCGCTGAGGGGGGCGCCGAAGTGTTTGAAGATTAAGCCGGGGGAATGGGTGGAACAATCCGATAATCGACTCAGCGTTCGATTATCGAACGCATTGTTGCCTGGCTAACTTCTTGACCGCAGATGATCCAATGTGGGAGGGGGCTTGCCCCCGATAGCGGTGTATCAGCCAGCAATTATCAGGCTGACCCACCGCAATCGGGGGCAAGCCCCCTCCCACACTTTTAACCTCGCCAGAGATCAGGTCGCATCGGCGTGGCTGACCATGCCCTTGATCACCACCGCTGCCGTGGCCAACCCCGCCGGAATCACCAGCGCCGTCAGCACCTGCTCGAAGTTCCAGCCCAGGCCCAGCAAGGTAGCGCCCATCCACGCACCGAGAATCGCGCCGAAACGGCCAATGCCGAGCATCCACGACACGCCGGTGGCGCGGCCCTGGGTCGGGTAGAAGCGCGCAGCCAGGGAGGGCATCGCCGATTGCGCACCGTTGACGCACATCCCGGCAATCAGCACCAGGGTCGCCAACAGGGTGATATTGCCCAGGCTCTGCCCGACCGCGTAGGCAAATACCCCCGCCAACAGGTAGAAGGTGCCAATCACCTTGTGCGGGTTGAACCGGTCCATCGCCCAGCCCACGCCGACGGCGCTCAATACGCCGCCAAACTGGAACAAGGCTCCGATAAAGGCGGCCTGCTCCATGCTGGCGCCACTGTCGCGCATCAGGGTTGGCAGCCAACTGGTGAGCAGGTACACAATCACCAGGCCCATGAAATAGGTGAGCCACAGCAGCAGCGTGCCGGCGCTGTAGGTACCGGAAAAAATCACCGCGAACACGTTGCGCGCCTTGACGGTCTTTTGCTCCGGCACGCTGAAGTGAGTGGCCTGGGCGACAATGGCCGGTTCAATCGGGGACAGGGCCTTGCGTACCTTGTCGGTGCCACGGTTGCGCACCACCAGGTAACGCGCCGACTCCGGCAACCACACCAACAGCACCGCGCCCAGGATCAACGGCAGGATGCCACCGATCAACAACAGGCTGTGCCAGCCGAAGGCCGGGATCAACTTGGCCGAGATAAACCCGCCACCGGCCATGCCCAGGTTGAAGCCGCAAAACATGCTGGTCACCAACAGCGACTTGTGCCGCTCGGGGGTGTATTCGGAGAGCAGCGTGGTGGCGTTGGGCATGCCTGCGCCCAGCCCCAGGCCCGTCAGAAAACGCAACACCAGCAGTTGATCGACATTGCTGCTGTAGGCCGAAGCCAGGCTGAAGGCACCGAACACCAGCACCGCGCCCACCAGCACCCCTTTGCGCCCGAAGCGGTCGGCCAGCGGGCCGGAACCCAGCGCGCCGAAGACCATGCCGATCAACGCGGCGCTCATCACCGGGCCGAGGCTCGCGCGGTCGATGCCCCAGTCCTGGGACAGCGCGGGTGCGATAAAGCCCATGGCGGCGGTGTCGAGGCCGTCGAGGAAGACAATCAGGAAGCACAGGATCACCACGCGCCACTGGTAACGTGACAAGGGCTGGGCATTGATGAAGGACTGCACGTCCAGGGTAGAACCGACAGATGGCTGATTCATTATTTTTATTCCACACCGATGGCGGGCCAGCGACCTGGGGTCGCCATTATTATTGGAGCGCGCCCTTAAGCGCTGCCGCACATTAATAAGCCAGGGGAAACAGCGTCAATTGATCACGCCGGGTTCTGTGCGGTCACCGAACACTCAGGCAAACAGTTGCATGCTCAGCTCGCGACTGGCGCTGAGCATGCTCGGCAGGAACCGCTGCTCCAACTCGCTGCGGCTGACTCGTCCGGCATGGGTGCTGACATTGAGCGCGGCCAACACCTGGCCGGATGCGTCGTAAACCGGTACGGCGATCGAACGCAGGCCCTGCTCCAGTTCCTGATCGACGATGCACCAGCCCTGCTGACGCACTTGTTGCAGGCATTCGAACAACGCTTCGGGCGTGGTCAAGGTGCGACTGGTCTTGGTTTGCAGGTCGGCGTGGTCAAGGTAATCCTGCAACGAGGCGTCATCCAGGGCGGCCAGCAGGATGCGGCCCATGGAGGTGCAGTAGGCCGGCAAGCGCCCGCCCACGGAAAGGTCAACGGAAATCAGGCGCTGAGTGGTGGCCGAGCGGGCGATGTAAAGAATGTCGTCGCCTTCAAGGGTCGCCATGTTGCAGGCCTCGTGAAGCTGTTCGCTCATGCGATCCAGGTAGGGCTGGGCCGACACGGCCAGGGGGGTCGACGATAAATAGGCGTGGCCCAGGGTCAGCACCTTGGGCAGCAACGAGTAGGTACGGCCATCGGTGGTGGCATACCCCAGCTTGATCAAGGTATGCAGGCAGCGGCGCACGGCGGCACGCGGAATTTCGGTGCGATGGCTGATCTGGGCGATGGTCAGGTGACGCTTGCGCTCCTGAAACGCCTGCACCACGGCCAGGCCACGGGCCAGGGAGGTCATGAAGTCCGGATCACCGGTGAACGCCTGGATGCGCTTGGCCGGTGATGCCACGATCGGCGGCGCCACCGACGCGAAGGAGTTGCGCAATTGATCGTTCATTTCAGGGATCCTTTTTCTTGTTTTCAACCACAGAAGGGCTGGCTGCTATTACAAGCCGCACGGTGAGCGATGCACAAGGCAAGGGCGGCAACATTGGGCGATTATCGGACGATGATGCGATTATCGCAATTCTCGGCTGCCGAACCTGCCACAGTGCGTTGCCGGTAAAAAACGGCTGCCTTGAGGGTATATGTTCAGCCAACACTTACGTGGTGATGTAACAAAACTCGCACATGAAGTTGAGGCTTTTTAAATTTATGCCGATAGCGTTCTTCAAATGCGTCGCTATAATGCAGCCTGTACAGAGGTCAGCCCAATTCGGTTATTGGGATCGGAGCTCGCCCGGCGCCGCATCCCGTGCGCAGGGTCGATTAAAGCAGTGGATTGAAAAAGCGATCTCAGGTCCCTGCTTAAACTTGAACAGGGCGTCTGTTGAAGTATGTACACCCGAGGCGCCTTTTGGCATGAAGTTGTACCCTTATTAAACCCAACTCAATTAGGTAACACTGTGACGAAAGATGAACTGCGCGCGGAACTTGAGCGCCAGGAGCAACGTTACAAGGACGTTTACGGCGGGGAAGTCACCACCTACGCCGCCCAGCCTGAGCCGGAACGTAAGCCCTGGCGCAAGCGCGCCAGCCTGCTGGACCAGGCATTCGCCCAGGAAATCCAGAAGATCGAGCAAGAACTCAAGGCCGAAGAGCCCTAGGGCGAGTTGAGCCTCCAGGCTTTACGGTCGGTGCCGATCTTCACCTGCGAAGGGCAGCGACCTTCAAAACCACTGGTCGGCGCCCTACTGCCGCTAACGAAATTTCATACAAATGTTTCACACATGACATTTTTGTGTCGAAACCGTGTTTTTTCGCGCCCTGGCTTTACAAATCAAGCACTTGCCAAAGCCCCGAAAACCCTGGGATGCGCCTGTGCAGGCCGGTTTTTTTCACGCTAGATTGTTACCGATGAGCAGCTAATGCATCGATTACCGAGGTTTTCTGGCATAATCGCGCCCCCTTACGACCGGGTCAGAAAACCTTCATGATCGATTTATTCAGCGGACTGGATGCTTGGGTTCTAGTGAGCCTGTTGCTCGCCCTGGCCTTTGTCCTCGCCTTCGAGTTCATCAATGGCTTTCATGACACCGCTAACGCGGTGGCCACAGTCATCTATACCAAGGCCATGCCGCCGCACCTGGCGGTGTTCTTCTCCGGGGTGTTCAACTTCCTCGGCGTGTTGCTCGGCGGTGTGGGTGTCGCCTACGCCATCGTGCATCTGCTGCCGGTGGAGTTGCTGATCAATGTGAACACCGGCCATGGTTTGGCGATGGTCTTCTCATTGTTGGCGGCGGCAATCACCTGGAACCTGGGCACCTGGTACTTCGGTATCCCGGCCTCCAGCTCCCACACGCTGATCGGCTCGATCCTCGGTGTGGGCCTGGCCAACGCCCTGATCAACGATATTCCCCTGGCTGACGGTGTGAACTGGCAGAAAGCGATCGATATCGGTGCGTCCCTGGTGTTCTCGCCGATGGCCGGCTTTCTCGTCGCAGCCCTGGTGCTGATTGGCCTGAAGTGGTGGCGCCCGCTGTCGAAGATGCACAAGACCCCGGATCAGCGCCGCAAGCTTGACGACAAGAAGCACCCGCCGTTCTGGAACCGCCTGGTGCTGGTGATTTCGGCCATGGCGGTGAGCTTCGTGCACGGCTCCAACGATGGGCAAAAAGGTATCGGCCTGATCATGCTCGTGCTGATCGGTATCGTGCCGGCGCAGTTCGTGCTCGACCTGGGCAGCACTACCTACCAGATCGAACGTACCCGCGATGCCACCGTGCATTTGAGCCAGTTCTACCAGCGCAACAATGCCACGCTCGGCGAGTTCCTGGCCCTGGGCAAAAGTGTGAAGGACGATCTGCCGGGCAAGTTCCAATGCAACCCGCAGCAGACCGAGCCGACCATCAACGCGCTGGTTGATACGCTCAAAGGTGTTTCCGACTACCACGCGTTGAGTGCCGACCAGCGCATCGAAGTACGTCGTTACCTGCTCTGCCTGGACGATACCGCCAAGAAAGTCGGCAAGCTGCCTGGCCTGGATGCGCGTGAAAAGTCCGACCTCGACAAGCTGCGCAAGGACCTGACCGCCACGACCGAGTACGCGCCGTTCTGGGTGATTCTCGCGGTCGCACTGGCCCTGGGCCTGGGCACCATGGTCGGCTGGAAACGCGTGGTGCTGACCATCGGCGAGAAGATCGGCAAGCAAGGCATGACCTATGCCCAAGGCATGTCGGCGCAGATCACCACCGCCACCATGATCGGCTTCGCCAATATCTTCGCCCTGCCGGTGTCCACCACCCACGTGTTGTCTTCCGGCGTGGCCGGTACCATGGTCGCGAACAAAAGCGGCCTGCAAGGCGGCACGGTCAAGACCATCCTGATGGCCTGGGTGTTGACCTTGCCGGCAACCGTAGGCCTCTCCGCCGGGTTGTTCTGGCTGGCGTCCTGGGCGCTGGGCAGTTGATGATCGTTCCCACGCTCTGCGTGGGAATGCATTCCGTGACGCTCCGCGTCACCCATGCGCGGGCCTCAACAGCGGGACGCGGAGCGTCCGAGGCGGCATTCCCACGCAGAGCGTGGGAACGATAGGCAAAAAAAAGGGCGACCGAAGTCGCCCAAAATGCCTTGCGTGCCCTGTCATCCGGAAAAACCTAAGGTTTTTTACGCTTGTTTGCGTCTTTCCAGATAAAAAATCCGAATCCAACAAAAAACAGCACCATGAGGCTTACGGTCAGCACTCCGGCAAATACCACATTATCGATAAACATGACCGGCCTTCTGCACTTGCCCTGTTGCGATAGGGCTAAGTTAATGGAGAAGGCGGAATGGAAAATTGACGGGGATCAATGTCGCCCGCGACGGGGCGTAAAGAAGGGCAATAACTGACCTGGATCAATCAAGGCCAGTTGATTCAACGTTTTTTCGGCTTGTTCTTCGACTTCTTCTTGGCTTTACCCAAGGGCATCGCCTGTTCAAATGCCTGGCGCACTTCGTTCAGGCGTTTGTCATTAAGGTCATGCACGCGCTTGGCGCGTTCGGCATTCAGGTCGATCAGCTTGTCGTCGTCACTCATGGCTTGGCTTACGTTATGGCGGGAATGCCCAATAATGCGGTCTCCCGCGCCCGACGGCAAATCAGCGGGCGACAAAATGCAGGGCATCGACCAGAATCGGCACCTTCCTTTCTCCCCAGGAGACGCAACCCGGTGGCACTGCACAAGGACCTTCCTCCGTTGCTGGCCCTGCGCGCCTTTGAGGCTGTGGCGCGGCACTTGAGCTTTATCAAGGCGGCAAATGAGTTGTCGGTAACCCAGAGCGCCCTGAGCCACCACGTGCAGAAACTTGAGCAACACTTGGGCAAACCGCTGTTTATCCGGCGCACACGTGCGATAGATCTGACGGTGGACGGCCAGCATTACTACAACGAAATCCGCCCGGCCCTGGATGCCATTGCAACCGCCACCCGCCACCAAAAAGCAGTACCCGGCCCCAGCCTGCTGCGCGTCGGCTTGCTGGCGTCCTTCGCCACGCTGTGGCTGGCGCCGCGCCTGGCGGAGTTTCTCAATCGCTACCCGCATATCCAGGTTGAATTGCTGCCCGCCATTCAATTGGCCAACGTCGCCGGTGCCGAGGTTGACCTGGCCATCCGTTACGGCAAGGGCGACTGGCCCGACGTGCACGCCACGCGACTGATGACCGAAACCCTGTCACCGGTATGCAGCCCGGCCTTCAAGGCCGGCCAATCCCACGATAGCCCGCTGTTGATGGCCACCTCACACCGCCCGTTCGAGTGGACGGATTGGTCGCAGCATTATCAGGTCGACCTCGAGCGCCACCCTCGCGTGATGCTGCATGACTACAACATCGTGGTCGAAGCCAGCGTGGCCGGCCAGGGAATCGCCATGGGCCGCCATCGCCTGATCCAGCGCAAGCTTCGCGACGGCAGCCTGGTGGAGGCGTTCGACTGGCCGCATTATCACAGTGAGATCGGCTACTGGCTGATCACGCCCCACAGTCCGCCGAGCGAAGCAGCGGCATGTTTTATTCAGTGGCTGCAGGAAACCTGCGCCGACGCATGATTTTTTTCGATGCGTCGGTTGAGATCTATCCGTTTGTCGACCACCCGTGCAGCCAACATGCTGGAACCTCACCCCTCAAGAGGTTGCATCATGAGCGACTCCATCCGTCAACGCGTTCACGCCCTTGGCCTGACACTGCCGACTGCCAGCCAACCGGCGGCCAACTACATCAACCATGTCGTCAGCGGCAACCAACTCTTCATTTCCGGGCAAATTCCCCTGCTCGATGGCACGCCCGCCTACGTCGGCCGCGTGGGCGACACGCTGGATGATCAACAAGGCGCGCAGGCGGCAGAACTCGCGGCACTGGGCCTGCTCGGGCAACTGAGCGATGCCCTCGGCGATGACCTGTCGCGCGTGGTGCGCATCGTGAAGCTGGGGGTATTCATCGCCTGCACCGCCGATTTCCAGCGCCAGAGCGCGGTCGCCAATGGCGCGTCGAACCTGTTGGTCAACGCCCTCGGTGACAAAGGCCAGCATGTGCGCACCGCCGTCGGCGTGAGCAGTTTGCCGGCGGGCGTGGCCGTGGAAGTCGACGCCATTGTCGAGTTGCAACCGTGACCCCGCTGGCCATCCAACAACTGCGAGCAGCCACGCCCGGCTGCCAGGCCGGCACCGTGCACTTCAATCATGCCGGTGCTTCTCTGCCCAGCCAGGCCACCCTCGACGCCATCGTCGCGCAACTGCAACGCGAAGCCCAGGACGGTCCGATGGAAGCTGGCGAGCATGGCGCCGTGCTGGTGGAGCAGGCCCGTCACGCCGCCGCGCAATTGCTCAATGCGCCCGCGTCCTCGATTGCCTTCGCCAGCAGTGGCTCGACGGCCTGGAACCTGGCGTTCCAGGCCCTGGGCCCATGGCAGCCAGGTGACCGCATCCTGGTCGGCCGGCATGAATGGGGCGGTAACCTGGCGAGCATGGCAATGGCCGTGCAAGCAGGTGCCCGAATCGACGTCATCCCCTGCGACGCGGCCGGCGCAGTGTGCCCGGTGGCGCTGGAGGCGATGATCGACGCCGACGTGAAGTTGATCAACCTCACTTGGCTGCCGGCCAACGGTGGCCTGATCAACCCTGCCCAGGCCATCGGCGAAGTGGCGCGGCGTCACGCCATCCCCTACTTTATCGACGCTGGCCAAGCGCTTGGCCAGGTGCCTGTGGATGTACAGGCGCTGCACTGCGATGTGCTCAAGTGCGCCGGCCGCAAGCACCTGCGCGGGCCACGGGGCACGGCACTGTTGTATGTAAGGCCGGCGTTTTTGCAGCGCCTGAATCCTGCCCAGCGCGATGTGTTTTCAGCCCCCTGGACCGCCGCAGGTTTCGATGTGCGCAACGACGCGCGGCGCTTCGAAACCAGCGAAGCGTCCTTTGCCTTGCTGGCCGGACTCGGCAATGCCTTGCAGGAGATCAATCAACTGGGGATCGAGCAGGTATGGGAAGGCGTCTCGCGCACCAGCGCGCGAATCCGCGAAGGGCTGCGCCAGATACCGGGGATTTCCTTGCATGACATGGGCACGCTGCAGTCCGGACTGATCGCCTTCAACCTGACCGGTTGGGACGCCTTCGAACTCAAGCAGCGCCTGGGCTTGCAGCGCATCAACATCGGCGCCAATGGTGTTGCCTACACACCACTGGACATGCAGGCGCGCGGGCTGAACAGCATTGCGCGAATCTCCGTCAGCCCACTCAACGACGACCGGGACTGCGCGTTACTGCTGGAGGCCTTGCGAGCACTGCGCGACTAAACCTCGATGTCGACCCACAAGCCCTGGCGTGGCGCGTCTTCAATCAGCGGCGCCACGGGCACGGTGTTGTCGGCGTTGAGCAGATCGCCGGGAATCGGCAGGTGCTGCTCAGGGTCGTCGCCAGCTTCACGCTGACGTTTTTGCTGCTCTTGCTGGCGGCGTTGTTCTTCGCGCAGCAGAAAGGTCGACTGCTCCGCATCGCCCTTTTTCAAGTCGATGGTGCTCTCGTTGGAGCCCGGTTGAACCGGCACGACGGGCGGGATATCCGGCTTCTGGCGCACCGGATCGAGTTGCGACGTGACCGGCACGACACTGACGGGCAGCATGGGTGGCAACATAATCTTGATTCTCCTGATCAACAGGCTGTCGGCGCGCCCCTGGGCGACTTGAGCGCGCGCTCGCCAAGCTGTGACCCAGTCGACAGTTGTGAGTGCCCGCCACCCGTCGATTTAGCCGGCGGGCGTACGCACCAACCCAGTAGTTTTCGTCAGAGTCCTTGGGCGTGGGGCCTTGTTCCGTTAAGATAGTCGGCTTTTTCACGGCGGGAGTCAGGCAGCATGGCGCAGCAGTATCAACCGGGGCAACGCTGGATTAGTGACAGCGAAGCAGAGCTGGGGTTAGGCACCGTTCTGGCACAGGACGGCCGCTTGTTGACCGTGCTCTATCCGGCCACTGGCGACACTCGCCAGTATGCGCTACGGAATGCGCCCCTCACCCGCGTGAGGTTTTCGCCGGGCGACAGCATCACCCATTTCGAAGGCTGGAAAATGACCGTACAGGAAGTCGACGACGTCGACGGCCTGCTGGTCTACCACGGCCTCAACGGGCAGAACGAGCAGGTCACGCTGCCGGAAACCCAACTGTCCAACTTCATCCAGTTCCGCCTTGCCAGCGACCGCCTGTTCGCCGGGCAGATCGACCCGCTGGCCTGGTTCTCGCTGCGCTACCACACCCTGGAACATACCAGCCGCCAACTGCAGTCCTCGCTGTGGGGCCTGGGCGGCGTGCGTGCGCAACCGATCGCGCACCAACTGCACATCGCCCGTGAAGTCGCCGACCGTATCGCGCCACGGGTATTGCTGGCCGACGAAGTGGGCCTGGGCAAGACCATCGAAGCGGGCCTGGTGATCCATCGCCAGTTGCTCTCGGGCCGCGCCAGCCGCGTGTTGATCCTGGTCCCGGAGAACCTGCAGCACCAGTGGCTGGTGGAAATGCGCCGCCGCTTCAACCTGCAGGTTGCACTGTTTGACGAAGAACGCTTTATCGAAAGCGATGCCACCAACCCGTTCGAAGACACTCAGCTGGCGCTGGTCGCCCTGGAATGGCTGGTAGACGACGAGAAGGCCCAGGACGCGCTGTTCGCGGCCGGTTGGGACCTGTTGGTGGTCGACGAAGCCCACCACCTGGTGTGGCATGAAGACAAGGCCAGCGCCGAATATTCACTGGTGGAACAACTCGCCGAAGTGATTCCCGGCGTGCTGCTGCTCACCGCCACCCCGGAACAACTCGGCCAGGACAGCCACTTCGCGCGCCTGCGCCTGCTCGACCCGAACCGTTTCCACGACCTGCACGCCTTCCGCGCCGAGAGCGAGAACTACCGCCCGGTGGCCGAAGCCGTGCAGGAGCTGCTCGACAAGGGCCGCTTGTCGCCTGCCGCGCACAAGACCATCCAGGGTTTCCTTGGTAACGAAGGCGAAGCCTTGCTGACCGCCGTCAACGATGGCGACACCGAAGCCAGCGCGCGCCTGGTGCGTGAGCTGCTCGACCGCCACGGCACCGGCCGCGTGCTGTTTCGCAACACCCGCGCCGCCGTACAAGGCTTCCCGGAGCGCAAACTGCACGCCTACCCGCTGCCGAACCCGGACGAATACATGGAGTTGCCGCTGGGCGAACATGCCGAGCTGTACCCCGAAGTCAGCTTCCAGGCGCAACCGGACATCGAGGAAGAGCACCGCTGGTGGCGCTTCGACCCGCGTGTCGAGTGGCTGATCGACCAACTGAAAATGCTCAAGCGCACCAAGGTCCTGGTGATCTGCGCCCACGCCGAAACCGCCATGGACCTGGAAGACGCCCTGCGCGTACGTTCCGGCATCCCGGCCACGGTGTTCCACGAAGGCATGAACATCCTCGAACGCGACCGCGCCGCAGCGTACTTCGCCGATGAAGAATTTGGCGCCCAGGTGCTGATCTGCTCGGAAATCGGCAGTGAAGGCCGCAACTTCCAGTTCTCCCACCACCTGGTGCTGTTCGACCTGCCGTCCCACCCCGACCTGCTGGAACAGCGCATCGGCCGTCTGGACCGGATCGGCCAGAAACACGTGATCGAACTGCACGTGCCGTACCTGGAAACCAGCCCGCAAGAGCGCCTGTTCCAGTGGTACCACGAAGCGCTGAACGCGTTCCTCAATACCTGCCCGACCGGCAACGCCTTGCAGCATCAGTTCGGCCCACGCCTGCTGCCGCTGCTGGAGAACGCCGACGACGGCGAGTGGCAAGCGCTGATCGACGAGGCCCGTGCCGAGCGTGAGCGTCTGGAACAAGAACTGCACACCGGCCGCGACCGCTTGCTGGAACTCAACTCCGGCGGCGCCGGTGAAGGCGATGCGCTGGTCGAGGACATCCTCGAGCAGGACGACCAGTTCGCCCTGCCGATCTACATGGAAACCCTGTTCGACGCCTTCGGCATCGACAGCGAAGACCATTCGGAAAACGCGCTGATCTTGAAACCCAGCGAAAAGATGCTCGACGCCAGCTTCCCCTTGGGCGACGACGAAGGCGTGACCATCACCTACGACCGCAACCAGGCGCTGTCGCGTGAAGACATGCAGTTCATCACCTGGGAACACCCGATGGTGCAAGGCGGCATGGACCTGGTGCTGTCCGGCTCCATGGGCAACACCGCCGTGGCGCTGATCAAGAACAAGGCGCTCAAGCCGGGCACCGTCTTGCTGGAACTGCTGTATGTCAGCGAAGTGGTTGCCCCGCGCTCGCTGCAACTGGGTCGCTACCTGCCCCCGGCGGCCCTGCGCTGCCTGCTGGATGCCAACGGCAATGACCTGTCCGGCCGCGTGTCGTTCGTGACCTTGAACGACCAGTTGGAAAGCGTGCCGCGTGCCAGCGCCAACAAATTCGTGCAGGCCCAGCGCGACCAGTTGACGCCGCGCATCAACGCCGGCGAAGAGAAAATCGCCCCGCGTCACGCCGAGCGCGTGGCCGAGGCCAAGCGTCGCCTGGCAGCCGACACCGACGAAGAACTGGCGCGCTTGACCGCCCTGCAAGCGGTCAACCCAACCGTACGCGACAGCGAGTTGGTGGCCCTGCGCAACCAGCGCGAGCAAGGCCTGGCCATGCTCGACAAGGCCGCGTTGCGACTGGAAGCGATTCGAGTGCTGGTGGCGGGTTGATCACTGACTGCTGAAAAAGAAAGGCCCGCACACAATGCGTAATGCCGTTCAGTTAAGGCTTTTTGTAGGAGCGAGGGGGCGCCTAGCTCTTGCTCGCGAAAAACCACAGGCGCCGCGTTCAATCAGGAAACACGCGTTATCGTTGACGTTTTTCGCGAGCAAGCTCGCTCCTACAGAGGGCGATGTACGCTTAACTGAACACGGGGTTTTTTTATAAGCCTTCAGCGCCTCATCGGGGCATCTACACAACTTTGTAGGCTATAGAAGCCTGCAGTAACCACGATGCGAAGCGAGCCGCTCTTGCTCTTGATCTGCTTTTGATCTTGATCTTAGGCGCCCCGTTAAACCACGCTGGCCGAACGCAGGCTTGAATC
>NZ_CVTO01000117.1:115087-132236 GCF_900004715.1 Pseudomonas sp. 24 E 13 | reverse complement strand
ATCCAACATCCTGGTCGGCCCAGAGGCCGCCATCGGGGGCAAGTCGAATCGTCGCACCGCCCCTCCCACACTTGACTGTGTTCACAAATCAAAATGTGGGGGGAGCCCGATAGCCTCACCTCGGTCTCAAGCAGTCGCCGCAGCAGCCGGCACCTGCACCGCACTCAACCCTTCCTTCATCCGCCTGGCATCACGCACAAAACTGCGCGAAGCCTGAAACAAAAACAGCATAGTCAGAAACAACGCCACCGGGATCAGATACATGGCGTCATGCAACCCCACCGCCTTATAAGCCTCGGTCATCTGCTCAGCCCCCGCCGCGTACATCGCCGCATGCGCAAAATGATCAGACAACCCGCCCACCACAATCGGCCCCATCCCCCCACCCAGCAGATACAAACCGGCAAAGAACAACGCCATCGCCGTGGCCCGCAGACGCGGTTCAACCACGTCCTGAATCGCCGTGTACACGCAGGTATAGAAGTTGTACGCAAACAGCCAGCCCACGCTGAACAGCAAGACGAACACCCCGATCTCAATACGCCCGGCATGCAAAGCCCAGGCGGTGGTGACCGTGGAGATGATCAGGCTGCACGCGGCGAACAGCAGCCGGCCATTGGCGACCCGCTGGTGGATCTTGTCGGCAATCCAGCCCCCCAGGGTCAGGCCCACCAGACCGGTCAGGCCGACGATCACACCGGTGGCCACCGCCGCCTCCTGCAAAGGCATCAGGAAGTAGCGTTGCAGCATCGGCACCAGGAATGAGTTGCACGCGTAGGTGGCGAAGTTGAAGCACAGCCCGGCCAGCACCAGCCACAGGAAAGTCGGCACCGCCAGCACACGGCGGATCGGACGGTCGACCCGTTCCTGGGACACTTGCACCGATTCCGCCGCGCCGCGTTTGGGCTCCTTGATGTAGAACATGAAAACCGCGAGGATCAGCCCCGGCACGGCGGCAATAAAGAACGGCGCGCGCCAGCTGTCGAACGCCTTGACCATCGCGCCGATGGTGAAGAATGCCAGCAACAAGCCCAACGGCAGGCCGAGCATGAAGATCCCCATGGCACGCGCGCGGCGGTGGGCGGGAAACAGATCGCCGATCAACGAATTGGCGGCGGGGGCATAGCTGGCTTCCCCGATGCCGATGCCCATGCGCACCAGCAGGAAGCTCCAGAAACTGCCGACCAGGCCATTGACCGCCGTCAGCCCGCTCCAGGCAAACAGGCCCCAGCCCATCAGTTTGCTGCGCGACCCCGTGTCGGCCAAGCGCCCCAGCGGCAGTCCGGCGATGGCATAAACGATGGTGAAAGAGGTGCCGATGATGCCGAGCTGGAAGTCGCTCAGATGCCACTCCATGCGGATCGGCTCGATGATGATCGCGGGAATGGTGCGGTCAAAGAAGTTGAACAGGTTGGCGAGGAACAGCAGGAACAGAATGCGCCAGGCATTCGCCGCTTGGGTCGAGTTCTGCATGGGTCCGTCTCTTTATTGTTATGAGAGCTGCGATGCCCACTGCATCCTGCTCAGTAGCTGCAACATAGTCAGGCCGGCGGCGCTTGTCTGTAATGATTCGTAAAGCTGATAGGGCGTGATATCCCCGAAATTACGGGACTTTCCCTACGAAAATATATCTGTGCGCCCCCCTTCCCAACGGCCACGGCCCAGATAGAATGGCGAGCCTTCCCGCAGTTCCCCTTCCCTACTCTTAATCGATGACGCCCATGTCCGAAGCCAGTCCGTGTCTGAATTGCGGTGCCTGCTGTTCACACTTTCGCGTGTCTTTCTTCTGGGGCGAATGCGCCTCATCGGGCGGTACGGTGCCCGATGACCTGGTGGTGCAGATAAACCCCACCCGCGTGGCAATGATCGGCACCGACCAGAAGCCCGCACGCTGCTGCAGCCTCGAGGGTGAAGTGGGCAAAGGCACGCGCTGTTCCATCTATGAACAGCGCTCAAGCCCCTGCCGCGAATTCGACGCCTCGTGGAGCCAGGGCGTGCACAACGTCGACTGCGATACCGCCCGCGCCGCTTTCGGTCTGGCGCCCCTCCAGGAACGACCTTTCGAACTGGATCTGCCCATCAGCGCTTAGCATCAAACGCTATGGGCGCCATGCAAAAAGAATTGAATCAAAGTGCCATTATTCATGGCAAATCCCGCGAGGCTTCTATACTCGATCTCATAGGTCACCGCCTGAGGCAGTGACGGGACGCTATGACGGGACACGCTATGGAATGGCTGGGGCTGCACTTTTTCACCGAGCTTCCAGACAACGGGCACTTATTACTCAATTGCAGTCATAACCCCTTTCTGGTGCTGCTGGCTTATCTGGTCGCCTGCGCGGCGGGCTTCGGCACGCTGGATATGGCCGAACGCGTCGGCCATGTGGAAGACCCCACCGCCCGCCGCCGCTGGCGTTGGTTGGGCGCGGGTTGCCTGGCGGGCGGTATCTGGTCGACGCATTTCATCAGCATGCTGGCATTCCAGGCGCCCATCGCCATTCATTACGAATTGCTCATGACCTTCGTCTCGCTGGTCATCGCTCTGATCGCTTCGCTGTTCGCCATGCAGACCCTCAGTCACGCGCGCCTGCGCTTGCACCAGTACGTGCTGGCCTCAGTGTGGATGGGACTGGGCATCGCGCTGATGCACTACGTCGGCATGTCGTCCATGCGCTCACAGGCCCAGGTGTACTTCGAATCCGGGCTGTTCATGGCGTCGGTGGCGATTGCCATCGGCGCGAGCCTGGCGGCGTTGTTGCTGTCGAGCTACCTGCGCAACGGTGCCGGCGTGTTTCACCAACTGCTCAAATACGCCGCCAGCCTGGTGCTGGGCGCCGGTATCCTGAGCATGCATTTCACCGGCATGGCGGCCATGCAATTGCTGGTACCCAACGGCGTGAATCTGTCACTGCCGGTGGACAACAACCCCATGCAACTGGGCCTGTCGGTGGCGGTGATTACCTTGCTGGTGATCGGCAGCAGCATCAGCGCCGCCCTGGCGGACAAAAAACTGCAGCACAAGGAACGCGATCTGCGCCGGGTCAACGCGCTGCTCAGCGAACTGGACCAGGCTCGGGCCTCATTGCAGCAGGTCGCCCATTACGACGCGCTGACCAGCTTGCTCAACCGGCGCGGCTTCAACCAGATCTTTGCGGAAAAGGTCGCTGAAAAAACCGCCTCCAACGGCATGATGGCGGTGATCTTCCTCGACATTGACCATTTCAAGCGTATCAACGACAGCCTCGGGCACGATGCCGGCGATCAACTGCTCACCGTGCTGGCCAGCCATATCAAAAGCTCGGTGCGCAGCCATGCCGACGTGGTGGCGCGCTTTGGCGGGGATGAGTTCTGCATCCTGATCAACATCCATCATCGCGACGAAGCGCGGCACATGGCCCAGCGCATCATGCAAAAGATGAAAGAACCCATCGAGCTGGCCGGCCGGCGCATGGTCATGACCACCAGCATCGGCATCAGCCTGTTTCCCGACGATGGCCAGACCTGTGAAGAACTGCTGAAAACCGCTGACCTTGCGCTTTACCAATCCAAGGACGCCGGGCGCAACAGCCTGCACTTCTTCAGTTCCAACCTCAAAACCCGCGCCTTCCTGGAGCTGCAACTGGAAGAAGAACTGCGCGCCGCCCTGCGCACGCGTAACGAGCTGGTGCTGTTCTATCAGCCGATCTTCGACATGAAGCTCGGCAAGGTCACGCGCCTGGAGGCCCTGGTGCGCTGGCAGCATCCGCAACACGGCCTGCTGGCGCCGGACCGGTTTATCGGGATTGCCGAGAGCAACGGGCTGATTGCCGAACTGGACCACTGGGTCTTGCGCCAGGCCTGTCATGACCTGAGCCTGCTGTCTGATCGCGGCTACACCGAGCTGACCATGTCCGTGAACTGCTCGGCCCTGAACCTGGCCCGGGATGAACTGGCGGACGAAATCGAAGCCGCCCTGCGCTTTGCCAGCATTGCCGCCAATCGCCTGGAGCTGGAAGTCACCGAAAACGCGTTGATGGGCAATATCAGCAGCACCCTGGCCTTGTTGCGGCAGATCCGCGCCCTGGGCGTGTCCCTGGCCATCGATGACTTCGGCACTGGCTATTCATCGCTGGCCTATCTCAAGCGCCTGCCCCTCACCACCTTGAAGATCGACCGCTCGTTTATCCAGGATGTTCCCAAGTCCACCGCCGACAGCGAAATCGTCCAGGCGATTATCGGCATGGCCCATACGCTGCATCTGGAAGTGGTGACCGAAGGGGTGGAAACCCAGGCGCAATTCGAACTGTTGCTGCAGCATGGCTGCGATTTCATTCAGGGTTATCTGCTGAGCCCGGCGGTGGCCTTCAGCGAAATCATCGGCGTCATGCAGGGCATGCAGATACGCAACCCGCTGCACACGTTCAGCGCAGCCGCCAATAAAGACGCGGCTTCGCCCAAGGCACCTGCACCGGCGCGCGTGAGCCCGCCTTCCACGGTGAGGCCCATTCGCTGAAGCGGCCACGCCCAATACCTTGAAACAATTTCCCGGCACTTACCCCGGCTCCCCAACTGTTCCCGTGACGTTAACGTCACCGTCAGGCTGTGACCTTTCTCTACGGCAAGGTGCCATCACTGGCCAAGCGGTTACTCCGCTACACACTTGCCCAAGCGCGAGCAGTGCACCCTTTTTGATCACGACTTTCTTATGCCGCCCTTTCCTGGATCAAAATCCACGGCGAGACCACCACCGCCCACAGGCCCGGGTCACGCTCGACCAGGTCCAACGCCCGCGTCGCAGACACTTCGCCAACGCTCCCCGCAGCCAGCCAGGCAGCGACTTTATCGCGATTGTCTTCCGCCATCGCCTCGGCCGCTTCGATCAAATCCAGCCCGGCATCGACCCACAATAGGGCACCCTTGGCAAAGAACGGTTCGAGCTCCTTCCAGGAAATTTCGGCGGTTTCACCGAGCAGCTTGGCATAGAGGGTGCTAGGTTCTTGCGTCATGGGAGTTCACCTGAGTAAAAAATCGGCGCAATCATAGCGTCGTGGCTCAGTCAGAAAAACCCAGTAGCAAATGAGGTAGCGATTGAAAGCGTCGGAAAAGCCAGGGAATGCTTGAAAGGCTGGTATAACCCCGGCGCAATTCTGTCTTTTTCTTTCATTTAAGCGACACAACCCGGTTTTGCCCCCGACAGCCAGCTTTTCAAGCGATCAACCGGCGCTCTACACTGTACCGGTACAGTTGCCAGGGCAATGCCGGGGGGATATCCGCGATATCTGATCCGGTTCTGCAGCTCACAAGGCCGCTAGAACTATAAAAAATACAACAGTAAGAGTGGAGCACTATGAATAAGGCTACTAAGCAGATTTCCAAACTGTTTGCCGCTATGGTCCTGGCTGGGGTTGCCGGCCATTCGTTCGCAGCCGATACCATCAAGATCGGTATCGCGGGTCCCAAGACCGGTCCCGTAACGCAATACGGCGACATGCAATTCATGGGTGCCAAGCAGGCCATCGCCGACATCAACGCCAAGGGCGGCGTAGACGGCAAAATGCTTGAAGCCAAGGAATACGATGACGCCTGCGATCCGAAACAGGCCGTTGCCGTCGCCAACAAAGTGGTCAATGACGGCGTCAAGTTCGTGGTCGGTCACCTCTGCTCCAGCTCCACTCAGCCCGCGTCGGATATCTATGAAGACGAAGGCGTCATCATGATTACCCCGGCAGCCACCAGCCCGGAAATCACCGCCCGTGGCTACAAGCTGATCTTCCGCACCATCGGCCTGGACAGCGCACAAGGCCCGGCGGCCGGCAACTACATCGCCGACCACGTGAAGCCGAAAATCGTTGCCGTACTGCACGACAAGCAGCAATACGGTGAAGGCATCGCCAGCGCCGTGAAGAAAACCCTTGAAGAAAAAGGCGTCAAAGTTGCCGTCTTCGAAGGCCTGAACGCCGGTGACAAGGACTTCTCCTCGATCATCCAGAAACTCAAGCAAGCCAACGTCGACTTCGTCTACTACGGCGGCTACCACCCTGAGCTGGGCCTGATCCTGCGCCAAGCCAAGGAAAAAGGCCTGAACGCCAAGTTCATGGGCCCTGAAGGCGTCGGCAACGACTCCATCTCGCAAATCGCCCAAGGCGCTTCCGAAGGCCTGCTGGTGACCCTGCCGAAATCCTTCGACACCGACCCTGCCAACAAAGCCATCGTTGAAGAGTTTGCCAAGAACAAGCAGGACCCGACCGGTCCGTTCGTGTTCCCGGCCTACTCGGCCATCGAAGTGATCGCCGGCGGCATCAAGGCCGCCAAGAGCGAAGACACCGCCAAGGTGGCCGAAGCCATCCACGCCGGTACCTTCAAGACCCCTACCGGCGAACTGAGCTTCGACGCCAAGGGCGACCTGAAGGACTTCAAGTTCGTGGTCTATGAATGGCACTTCGGCAAACCAAAAACCGAAGTTTCCCCTCAGTAAGCCAGGCGTTACTGGTCCAACAAGCCCACTGTGAGAGCAGTGGGCTTTGTTTTACGAGGTTTATGGGCCTGTCACCCGCGATCCGGGCGCTGGCTCACCTGAAAATCTTAAAACCGTCACCAGCGGTTCGCTGGCAAACGCTTTGTGCAAATGTGCTCACAGAACACAGCGCAGGGCCGGAACATGACTCCACCAGTGAAATGCGTATCGGGTTTTTAGGAGCGCTGTAATGCCTGAGATCTATCATTTTTTCCAACAGCTGGTTAATGGCCTGACCATTGGCAGCACCTATGCCTTGATAGCCATTGGCTACACAATGGTTTACGGCATCATTGGAATGATTAACTTCGCCCATGGCGAGGTGTACATGATTGGTTCCTACGTGGCCTTCATCGCCCTTGCCGGGCTGGCCATGATGGGTATCCACTCCCTGCCGCTGTTGATGACCGCTGCGTTCCTGGCATCGATCGTCGTGACCAGTGCCTATGGCTACAGTATCGAGCGTGTTGCCTACCGCCCCCTGCGTGGCAGCAACCGGTTGATCCCGCTGATTTCCGCCATCGGCATGTCGATTTTCCTGCAGAACACCGTATTGCTGTCCCAGGACTCCAAGGACAAGTCGATTCCCAACCTGATTCCGGGGAGCATTTCCTTCGGTCCCGGTGGTGCGGAAGAAGTGCTGATCTCCTACATGCAGATCCTGGTCTTCATCGTCACCCTGGTGGCCATGCTCGGCCTCACGCTGTTCATTTCCCGCTCCCGTCTGGGGCGCGCCTGCCGGGCCTGCGCCGAAGACATCAAGATGGCCAACCTGCTGGGCATCAACACCAACAACATCATCGCCCTGACCTTCGTGATCGGCGCCGCACTTGCAGCCGTCGCGGCCGTGTTGCTGAGCATGCAATACGGCGTGATCAACCCCAACGCCGGCTTCCTGGTGGGCCTCAAGGCCTTTACCGCGGCGGTACTGGGCGGCATCGGCAGCATCCCGGGCGCCATGCTCGGCGGGCTGGTGCTGGGCGTGGCCGAAGCCTTCGGCGCCGATATCTTCGGTGACCAGTACAAGGACGTCGTGGCATTCGGCTTGTTGGTTCTGGTGTTGTTGTTCCGTCCGACCGGCATCCTGGGCCGTCCGGAGGTTGAGAAAGTATGAGCAGATATCTTAAATCGGCGTTTTTCAGCGCCTTGCTGGTATGGGCCGTGGCCTTTCCGGTACTCGGCCTCAAGCTGAGCATTGTCGGGATCAACCTGGAGGTGCATGGCACCGGGCCGCTGACGTTGAGCATCATCGCGGTGTGTTCGGTTCTGATGTTTTTGCGGGTACTGTTTACCCACCAGCTGGGTGGGTTATTCAAACGCAATCGTGGTCCGTTGGTTTCACCCAAGGTCAGCCAATTCCTGACCCTCCCGCGTACACAGCGTTACATCATCATCGCCCTGATCGCCGCCGCCCTCGTATGGCCATTTTTTGGCTCTCGAGGTGCGGTGGATATCGGTATCTTGATCCTGATTTACGTGATGCTTGGGCTGGGGTTGAACATTGTGGTGGGTCTGGCGGGTTTGCTCGACCTGGGTTACGTAGGCTTTTACGCTGTTGGCGCTTACACCTACGCACTGCTGTCGCACTACCTCGGCTGGGGCTTCTGGATCTGCCTGCCAATTGCCGGAATGATGGCTGCCACCTTCGGTTTCCTTCTGGGTTTCCCAGTGTTGCGACTGCGCGGCGACTACCTGGCAATCGTGACGCTCGGCTTCGGGGAAATAATTCGTCTGTTTCTTCGCAACCTGACTGACCTCACCGGTGGGCCGAACGGCATAAGCAACATTCCCAAGCCAACGTTTTTCGGTCTTCCGCTCGATAAAACTGCGCCTGATGGCGGACAAACGTTTCATGAGTACTTCGGTTTGGTTTACAGCGGATCTGACAAGATAGTGTTCCTCTATCTGATTGCGCTGTTGCTGGTGCTTGCGACCTTGTTCGTGATCAATCGCTTACTGCGCATGCCGATCGGCCGAGCCTGGGAGGCATTACGTGAAGACGAGATCGCCTGCCGTGCTTTGGGCATGAACCCGACAGTGATCAAACTCTCGGCATTTACCCTCGGGGCGACATTCGCCGGTTTTGCCGGCAGCTTCTTTGCTGCCCGTCAGGGGCTGGTTACACCTGAGTCGTTTACCTTCCTCGAGTCGGCGATCATTCTGGCGATTGTCGTATTGGGCGGAATGGGTTCACAACTGGGCGTTATTCTGGCTGCCGTGGTAATGACGCTGCTCCCGGAACTGATGCGCGACTTCAGTGAATACCGCATGTTGATGTTCGGTGCACTCATGGTGCTGATGATGATCTGGCGCCCTCAAGGCCTGCTGCCCATGCAACGTCCACACATGGAGCTGCGCAAATGAGCCGCGAGATCCTGAAAGTCGAAAATCTGAGCATGCGCTTCGGCGGCTTGCTGGCGGTCAATGGCGTTGCCCTGACCGTCAAGGAGAAACAGGTTGTGGCGCTGATCGGCCCGAACGGCGCCGGCAAGACCACGGTGTTCAACTGCCTCACCGGTTTCTACAAGCCGAGCGGCGGCAATATCCTGCTGGACGGTCAGCCGATCCAGGGCCTGGCCGGTCACGAAATCGCCCGCAAGGGTGTGGTGCGAACCTTCCAGAACGTGCGTTTGTTCAAGGACATGACGGCGGTCGAGAACCTGCTGATCGCCCAGCACCGTCACCTGAACACCAACTTCTTCGCAGGCCTGTTCAAGACCCCGGCGTTCCGCAAGAGCGAGCGCGAGGCCATGGAGTACGCGGAATACTGGCTGGACAAGGTCAATCTCACCGAGTTCGCCAACCGTCCGGCCGGCACCCTCGCCTACGGCCAGCAACGCCGCCTGGAAATCGCCCGCTGCATGATGACCCGCCCGCGGATCCTGATGCTCGACGAACCGGCGGCCGGCCTGAACCCCAAGGAAACCGAAGACCTCAAGGCGCTGATCGGCGTGTTGCGTGAGGAAAACAACGCCACCGTGCTGTTGATCGAACACGACATGAAACTGGTCATGAGCATTTCCGACCATATCGTGGTGATCAACCAGGGCACGCCGCTGGCCGACGGGACGCCGGAGCAGATCCGCGACAATCCCGAAGTGATCAAAGCCTATCTGGGGGAAGCGTAAAATGCTGCAATTCGAAAACGTTTCCACTTTCTACGGCAAGATCCAGGCCCTGCACAGCGTCAACGTGGAAGTGCGCCAGGGAGAGATCGTGACCCTGATCGGCGCCAACGGTGCCGGCAAGTCCACCCTGCTGATGACCCTGTGCGGCTCGCCCCAGGCTCACAGCGGCAGCATCCGCTACATGGGTGAAGAGCTGGTGGGCCAGCAGTCGTCGCAGATCATGCGCAAGAGCATTGCGGTGGTACCGGAAGGCCGTCGCGTGTTCTCGCGCCTGACCGTGGAGGAAAACCTGGCCATGGGCGGGTTCTTTACCGACAAGGGCGACTACCAGGAGCAGATGGACAAGGTGCTGCACCTGTTCCCCCGTCTCAAGGAACGCTTCAGCCAGCGCGGCGGCACCATGTCCGGCGGCGAGCAGCAAATGCTCGCCATCGGCCGCGCGTTGATGAGCAAGCCCAAGCTGTTGCTGCTGGACGAGCCATCTTTGGGCCTGGCACCGATCATCATCCAGCAGATCTTCGACATCATCGAACAACTGCGCAAGGACGGCGTGACGGTGTTTTTGGTGGAGCAGAACGCCAACCAGGCCCTGAAAATCGCCGACCGCGCCTATGTACTGGAGAACGGCCGGGTGGTGATGCAGGGCACGGGCGAGCAATTGCTGACGGATCCGAAGGTGCGTGAAGCCTATCTGGGCGGTTGATGACTTCGCAGTGTAACGACCATGAAAGGAGCCGGGAAACCGACTCCTTTTTTATTGACGATTTAAAAAGATTTCTCCTACGCCGTTGTAACGAATTTCTCCGTACCGTCTCTAGTGGTGTGAGCAAGCAATCAAGCCTGCCACCTCAACCCGCTGCTGGAGACACACCATGACCACCAAACTGTCCGCCGCTACCCTCGTCCTTGCCCTTGGTTCAGCCCTGAGCCTGTCCGGCCTGACCACCACCGCCCATGCCGCCGACGACATGCAGAAATGCTTCGGTGTCGCCGAAGCCGGCAAGAACGACTGCGCCGCCGGCGCCGGCACTTCCTGCGCCGGCACGTCCAAAACCAAGGACCAGGCCAACGCCTGGAAACTGGTCCCAGCCGGTACCTGCCTCAAGACCCCAAGCACCACCTCGCCGACCGGTTTCGGCCAGGAAGCAGCCTTCACCGCAAAGTCCTGAAACCCCGCGTAACCTGAGTACTGATGATGACCCTTTCATCCCTGCAAGCCGTCTCCCAGGCTCAGGTACCCGGCCTGCCGCGTCGGGCCGGACTGGGACTGAAGAACGAGCACTTCACTGAGGTGCTCGGAACTTCACCCGACATTGGTTTCTTTGAAGTGCATGCCGAAAACTACATGGTTGCCGGCGGCCCCTTTCACCACTACCTGGGGTTGATTCGCGAAGGCTACCCGCTGTCGTTGCACGGCGTGGGGCTCTCCATCGGCGGCGAAGGTCCACTCGACCCTGAGCACCTGGCGCGACTGGTCAGGCTGATTGATCGCTATCAACCCCACTCGTTTTCCGAACACCTGGCCTGGTCCAGCCACGGCCCGGTATTTCTCAATGACCTGCTGCCCCTGGCCTACGATGCGCAAACCCTGGCTCGGGTATGCGCGCACATAGACCAGCTGCAAAGCACGCTCAAGCGGCCGATGCTGCTGGAGAATCCTTCAACTTACGTGCAGTTTCAGCGCTCCACCCTGGACGAAACCGACTTCATCAGCGAAATCGTCCGGCGCACCGGCTGCGGGTTGCTGCTGGACGTCAATAACGTCTACGTGTCGTGCATCAATCATCAGCGTGACCCGCTGACCTACATCGATGCACTACCGTTGCATGCCGTCGGCGAGATACATCTGGCCGGCTTTGCCGAAGATTCCGACAGCCTGGGCGAACGACTGCTCATCGATGATCACGGTGCGCCGATCGACGATGCGGTGTGGCGGCTCTACGAACAGGTGCTCACACGCACGGGGCCGGTGGCCACACTGATCGAGCGTGATAACCAGGTGCCGGCCTTCAGTGTGCTGCACGCCGAGGCACGGCAAGCCGAACGTTGCCTGGCGCAGGTGATGTCATGAGTGTTCAGAGCGCGTTCGCCGATGCGCTGCTCGCGGCACACGGTAGCTGCCCGGATGGCCTGTTCAGCAGCAACGGCGCCGACCCCGCCAGCCGCTTTGCGGTGTACCGCAACAATGTCCAGGGCTCGTTGATCAATGCGCTGGCAGCCAGTTACCCGGTGACATTGCAACTGGTGGGCGATGAATTCTTCCGCGCCATGGCCAGCCTTTTCGTACAGGCTAACCCGCCTACCAGCCCGTTGATCAACGAGTACGGCAGCAGACTCGCCGATTTTATCCAGGCATTCGAACCGGCCGACAGCGTGCCCTACCTGGCGGATATCGCACGGCTGGAGCGCCTGCGGATACGTGCCTATCACGCAGCCGACACGCCGACGCTGTGCCAGCAGCACATTCTTCAACACCTGCAGGGTCAAGAAAACCTGGGGCAGTTGAGCCTGCAATTGCATCCATCGCTCGCCACCTTGCGCTCTCCCTATGCGGTGGTGGCGATATGGGCCGCTCACCAGAATGACAGCGATGTCACCGGTTTCAGCCCCTGGCCTGCGCAAAATGCAGTGGTGTTGCGCCAGGGGTTAGCGGTCAAGACGTTCGCCATCGACAGCGGTTCGGTGAGCTTTATCAACTGCCTGAACCAAGGCACGGGGCTGGAAATGGCAGTGGAGCACGCCTTGCAGGCCTCATCCGAATTCGACCTGCATCAATGCCTGACGCTGTTGATCAGCCATGACGCCATCACTCATCTGCACCTCGAATAAAAGGTATCGCCATGAACCGTTCCGCTGCTGGCCTGCTGACCCAGGCCATCGCCCTTTTCGAAAAAATCCCCTACAGCCTGATCGCCTTTATCGCACGCTTCTCCATTGCGGCGGTGTTCTGGAAGTCCGGGCAAACCAAGGTTGAAGGCTTTGCCATCGACCTGATCAGCGGCACCTTCGAACTGGGTGAACCCCGGCTTGCCGCCTCGACCTTGCCCTTGTTTCGCAGCGAATACCACGTCCCACTGTTGTCCCCCGAAGTCGCCGCGCACCTGGCAGCCTTTGCCGAGCACTTCTTCCCGGTACTGATCCTGCTGGGGTTGGCCACGCGATTCTCGGCCCTGGCCTTGATTGGCATGACCCTGACCATTCAGTTGTTCGTCTATCCAGACGCCTACCCCACCCATGGCACCTGGATTGCGCTGTTATTACTGTTGGTGGCCAAGGGCCCGGGCCGGTTGTCCATCGACCACTGGATCGCTCGGCGCTACCGCTGAAGGCGATCCAGGGTTGCACCGCTGCGCTTGAACCAGTCCACCAGGTAGTCGGCCAACACCTGGGTGCGTCGCGGCAGGCCACCTTGGTAGGGATGCACCAGGTACATCGGCTGGCTGCGCGTCTGATAGTCACGCAACAGCGCGCATAATCGGCCCTCGGCCAGTTCCGTCGGCAGCAGGTACGACGGCAGCCGCGCGATACCAGCGCCCACCAATGCGGCCTTCTTCAACAGGTTGTAGTGGTTGGACGCGAAGGTGCCGCTCACCCGCACACGCAACAGCTCATGCTGCTGGTGATACAGCCATTCTTCGCGGCCGCTGTAGTGGCTGTTGAGCAGACAGGTGTGGCCCGCCAGGTCCGCCGGGCGCAGCGGTTCGCCGTGCTGTTGCAGGTAGGCCGGGCTGGCGCAGGTCATCTCGTGCCAGGCCAAAAGCGGCTTGACCACCAGGCGCTCGTTCTCGATGGCCCCCGAGCGCACGCCCAGATCGAACCCGTCCCGTGCCAGGTCTCGATAGCTGTTGTTCAGTTCCAGTTCGATCTGCACCTGCGGATACTGCCTGGAAAACTCCAGCAACAAGCCATCGAAGAACGTCTCTCCCAGGGAAACCGGAACCGTCATACGCACTGGACCGGCCAAGTCATCCTTGAGCCGCGCCAAGGCCTGACGCGCACGTTCCACCTGCACCACCAGCGCCTGTGCCTGGGGCAGCAGCGCCGCACCCGCGGCGGTAAGGCTCAGCTTGCGCGTGGTGCGATGCAACAACACCACGCCGAACTGCGCCTCCAACTGGCTGATCCGCTTGGACAATTGCCCCTTGCTGCAGCCCAGTTGCTCGGCCGCCAGGGTGAAACTGCCGGCTTCGATCAATACGGCGAAAGCCGCCAGATCGTCCATTTCGCTCATCGATTGTTTCCAATTGAAAACCAACGGTTGCCCATTAGCGCGTTTATCCACGGAAAAAGCCACTCTAGACTTAACCTTCATCTCACTCCCGGAGAAACAGCACGATGAAAATCCTTTTGATTGGTGCCGGCGGCACGATCGGTTCGGCGGTTAAGGCAGAGCTGGCGCAGCGTCACGACGTGATCGCCATCGGCCGCAACAGCGGCGACTTCCAGGTCGATATCAGCGACAGCGCCTCGATACGCAAGCTGTTCGAGCAGACCGGCACGTTCGACGCGCTGATCTGCGCGGCAGGCAGTGTGAACTTCGTGGCGTTGGGCGAGATGAGCGCAACCGACTTCGAACTGGGCTTGCGTGACAAGCTGATGGGCCAGGTCAACCTGTTGTTGATCGGCCGGGAGTTCGCCAATGACGGCGCGTCGTTTACCTTCACCAGCGGCATTCTGAACCGTGATCCGATTCGCACCGGCGCGTCGGCGGCACTGGTCAACGGCGCACTGGACGCCTTCGTCAAGGCAGCGGCCATCGAACTGCCCCGGGGGCTGCGTATCAATAGCGTGAGCCCGACGGTACTGGTGGAGGCCATGGGCAGCTACGCACCCTATTTCCGTGGGTTCAAACCGGTGGCCGGCGCCGAAGTGGCTTTAGCCTACGCAAAAAGTGTCGAGGGCTTGCAGACCGGTCAGACGTTTATCGTGGGCTAAGTTTCAGGTTTGTAAGAATCGCCTGAAGCTGGGCTGCGGGCTTGTGATGCGGCGCGAGCCTGCGTAACGTGACGGCACTTGTCTGGAGACCGAAAATGCGTGCCGCCTCGACCCTTACCCTGCTCGCCCTGTTCCCTTTGTTCGCCGCTTGCCAGATGTTCGACAGCGAGCCGGCCAAGCTGTCCACTGTCGGACTGACCCGCATGCAGGGCGAACTGACGGCGGTTGACGGCAAGCTGTTGTTCCAGCCCTGCCAGGACCAGCGCAACTACGTGGTCAGCGATACCGCCGGCACCAGCATCCTGCAGGAAGCCGCCTCCCTGGCCGGTCAGCAAGGCACGTTGTTCGCCGACTTGCGTGGCAAGTTTTCCGGCGTCGCCAGCGGCACCCAGGGCTCGGTGGACCTGCAACAGCTGTACCGTGTCGAGCGCTCGACATCGGCCTGCAACGACCCGGACTTCAAACGCATGATCCTGCGGGCAAACGGCCATAAGCCGGCCTGGGCGATGAGCGTCACGGCCAAGGGCATGGTGCTGGAGCGCGAAGGCCAGCCGCCTCTGGCGGTGCCTTATGTCGAAGAGCAACTGGGCGATGGGCGCTTCAACCTGATGACCGACGCCAATCACCAGCACATCGAATTGTGGGTCGCCCCGCAGCGCTGCGTCGACAGCGTGAGCGGCAGCCTGCAACACATGAGCGCCGAGCTGCGTGTCAACGGCCAGGTACAGCGTGGTTGCGCGGCATTTGGCGGCTCGCGGGACGACTGATCGTCACCCGCACTGTTTTAACCTGACGGAAAAACCCTATTGGGGCTTATAATCGCCGGTTTGCAAAACAGCCGGCCTTGTTGCCCGCCGCCTACCGGATCCTGTCATGTTACGAATCACCGAACTCAAGCTGCCCATCGACCATCCCGAAGAGGACCTGCGGCATGCCATCGTGCAGCGCCTGGGCATCGCCAGTGATGACCTGCTCGATTTCACCCTGTTCAAGCGCAGCTATGATGCCCGCAAGAAGTCCTCGGAGCTGTGCTTCATCTACACCGTCGACCTCAATGTGAAGAACGAAGCCGCCCTGCTGCTCAAGTTTGCCGATGATCGCAACGTCAATCCGGCGCCGGATGTCAGCTACCACGTGGTGGGCAAGGCACCGCAAGGCCTGGTCGAACGGCCGGTGGTGGTCGGTTTCGGCCCCTGCGGAATCTTCGCCGGGCTGCTGCTGGCACAGATGGGTTTCAAGCCGATCATCCTCGAGCGTGGCAAGGAAGTGCGCCAACGCACCAAGGACACCTGGGGCCTGTGGCGCAAAAGCGTGCTCAACCCCGAGTCCAACGTGCAGTTCGGCGAAGGCGGCGCCGGGACCTTCTCCGACGGCAAGTTGTACAGCCAGATCAAGGACCCGAAATTCCACGGGCGCAAGGTGCTGCACGAGTTCGTCAAGGCCGGTGCGCCGGAAGAGATTCTGTATGTCAGCAAACCGCATATCGGCACGTTCCGCCTGACCGGCGTGGTGGAAAACATGCGCCAGCAGATCATCGCCCTGGGCGGTGAAGTACGCTTCGAACAGCGGGTCACCGACGTACTGATCGAAGATGGCCAGTTGAATGGCGTGGTCATCGATGGCGGCGAGCACATCCTCTCCAGGCACGTGATCCTTGCCCTGGGCCACAGTGCCCGCGACACCTTCCGCATGCTTCACAGCCGTGGCGTGTACATGGAGGCCAAGCCGTTCTCGGTGGGCTTCCGGATCGAGCACCCGCAATCGTTGATCGACGCCGCACGCCTGGGCAAATACGCCGGGCACCCGAAACTCGGTGCCGCCGACTACAAATTGGTGCACCACGCCAAAAACGGTCGCTCGGTCTACAGCTTCTGCATGTGCCCCGGCGGCACCGTGGTGGCAGCGACGTCGGAGCCCAATCGTGTCGTGACCAACGGCATGAGCCAATATTCGCGTAATGAGCGCAACGCCAACTCAGGCATCGTGGTCGGCATCACACCCGAAGTGGACTACCCGGGCGGACCGCTCGCCGGTATCGAACTGCAGGAGCGCCTGGAGTCCCATGCCTACGTGCTCGGCGGCAGCAATTACGAGGCCCCGGCGCAGCTGGTCGGCGATTTCATCGCAGGCAAGCCATCCACGGCTATCGGCAGCGTGGAACCGTCCTACAAGCCGGGGGTATCCCTGGGTGACTTGGCCCTGGCCCTGCCGGACTTCGCCATCGAAGCCATCCGCGAAGCCTTGCCGGCATTCGAGAAGCAGATCAAAGGCTACTCGCTGCACGACGCGGTCTTGACCGGTATCGAGACCCGCACCTCATCGCCGCTGCGCATTACCCGCAATGAATCGATGCAGAGCCTGAACGTGAAAGGCTTGTTCCCGGCCGGTGAAGGCGCGGGTTATGCCGGGGGCATCCTGTCGGCGGGCGTCGATGGCATTCGGATTGCCGAGGCCCTGGCGCGGGACATGCTGGGCATCGAAGCCTGAGAACATGTGGGAGGGGGCCCCCGATAGCCATAGGTGTCTACACAACTCTGTAGCGCTCAACCGTAACCACGATGCGAAGCGAGTCGCTCTTGATCTTGACCTGCTT
>NZ_CVTO01000117.1:1180-115037 GCF_900004715.1 Pseudomonas sp. 24 E 13 | reverse complement strand
GCCGCCATCGGGGGCAAGTCGAATCGTCGCACCGCCCCTCCCACATTTGGACCTCGGAGCGTCAGGTAGATACGCGTCCGCTCCCTCGCCACAGGTGCGGTTTCGCACCACAATTGTGTAGATACCTATGCCCCGATAGCAGTGGTTCCGTCGGAGCCTCTTTGACTGACACACCGCAATCGGGGGCAAGCCCCCTCCCACATTTGGTTTGCGGTGTTTCAGATATTGGCGCGCAGGATGCTGTCGGGCAGTGACTCTCCCTGCTCGACACTTGCCGCAACGGCCGCGATCAACCCTTGCAAGTCATAGCCCTGCCCCGCCAGCCACGCCTGATCGTAGTAAGTGGTGGCATAGCGCTCTCCCCCATCACATAGAATCGCCACGATCGACCCCGACTCCCCCGCCGCTTTCATCTGTTGCGCAGCCACCAGTGCACCGATCAGGTTCGTCCCGCTGGAGCCCCCCACTCGCCGCCCCAACCGCTCGGCCAGGTAATGCATGGCTGCCAGGGACAGCGCATCCGGCACCTTGACCATCGCATCGATCACTGCAGGCAAAAATGAGGCCTCGACCCGTGGCCGGCCAATGCCTTCGATCCGCGAGCCACAGTCCAGGCGCAGACTGGCGTCGCCGCTCAGGTAATAATCGAAAAACACCGAACGTTCGGCATCGGCACACAGCACGCGGGTGCAATGCTGGCGATAGCGCACATAGCGTCCCAGGGTCGCGGTAGTACCGCCGGTGCCGGGGCTGGAAATCAGCCAACTGGGCTCCGGGTGTTGCTCGAAACGCAACTGCTGGAAGATCGACTCGGCGATGTTGTTGTTCGCGCGCCAGTCGGTGGCGCGCTCGGCGTAGGTGAACTGGTCCATGAAGTGCCCGCCGCTTTCCTGCGCCAGGCGTTCGGACTCGGCATAGATCTGCGTAGGGTCCTGCACCAGGTGGCTCTTGCCGCCATAAAAGGCAATCTGGGCGATCTTTTCCTGGGAGGTGGTGGCGGGCATCACGGCAATGAACGGCAGGCCGAGCAGGCGCGCGAAATAGGCTTCGGAAATGGCCGTCGAACCGCTGGAAGCCTCGATCACCGGTGCACCCGGCTTCAGCCAGCCGTTGCACAACGCGTACAGGAACAGCGAACGCGCCAGCCGGTGCTTCAGGCTGCCGGTCGGGTGGCTGGACTCATCCTTGAAGTACAGCTCGATACCCGGCAAGCCCGGCAATGGCAACGGGATCAGGTGGGTGTCGGCGCTGCGCTGAAAATCCGCTTCAATGATACGAATGGCTTCGCGGGCCCAGGGACGGTGGTCACTCATGACGAGACTTCTCTAAGGATTTGGGCCTGATATTAGGGGGTTTCCTACACTGCACACAGATACAGTAACGACTCAATTGGACACACAATTGCTAGGCTTAGACGCAACGCCAGCTCTACCGAATGCTTATAACAAATAAGAATATAATTTTTGTTTTAACAACTAACGGTACGGGTTAGGGTACGCACCTATTGAACCTGGATTGGAGAGCATCCCTTGCCTCTGCGTAGCACTTTCACCCGTTTCTTCCAGCTGGAGGCCGCCAGCGGTCTGTTGCTGATCGCTGCCGCTGCCCTGGCGCTGATTATCAACAACTCACCTTTGTCGCACCTGTACGGCGCCTTTCTCGACACGCCCGTGGTGGCCCAGGTTGGCGCGCTGCAAATCGCCAAGCCCGCCTTGTTGTGGATCAATGATGGCCTGATGGCGTTGTTCTTCCTGCTGATCGGTCTGGAGGTCAAACGCGAGCTGCTCGACGGTCACCTGTCCAAACCGTCGCAGGTGGTGCTTCCGGGTGCGGCGGCGATCGGCGGCATGGTCGTACCCGCGCTCATCTACTGGGCATTGAACAAGGACAACCCTGCGGCCCTCGCCGGATGGGCGATACCGATGGCCACGGATATCGCCTTTGCGCTGGGCGTCCTGGCACTGCTGGGCAAGCGTGTGCCGGTGTCGCTGAAACTGTTCCTGATGACCCTGGCAATCATTGACGACCTGGGCGCCATTGTCGTCATTGCGCTGTTCTATTCCGCCGACCTGTCCGGGGCTTCCCTGGCAGGCGCAGCGGCCTGCCTGATCGCCTTGATCGCGATGAACCGCCTGGGTGTGGTCAAGCTTGGGCCGTACCTGATCATCGGCCTGATCCTGTGGGTGTGCGTACTCAAGAGCGGCGTGCACGCCACGTTGGCCGGAGTGACCCTGGCGTTCTGCATTCCACTGCGCACCCGTAATGCCGAAACCTCGCCCCTGCTGACCCTGGAGCATGCCCTGCACCCGTGGGTGGCCTACGCCATCCTGCCGCTGTTCGCGTTTGCCAACGCCGGGGTGTCCCTCACCGGCGTCAGCCTCGAGAGCTTTACCCACCACGTGCCCATGGGCATTGCCGCCGGCCTGTTGATCGGCAAGACCATCGGTGTGTTCGGCCTGACCTGGCTGGCCATCAAGACCGGCATCGCCTCACTGCCCAGCGGCGCTAACTGGGGCCAGGTGCTGGGGGTAGCGATACTGTGTGGTATCGGCTTTACCATGAGCCTGTTTGTCGGCTCACTGGCGTTCGTACCGGGCGTCAGCGAGTTTGCCGGCGAGGATCGCATGGGGATTCTGACCGGTTCGATATTGGCGGCGTGTATCGGTTATGCGGTGACGGCGATGGCGAGTCGCAAGAAAGCCGTCACCGCCTAGTCGGGTGATATCCAAACAGCAAAAAGCCGCCTCGAACTGAATCGAGGCGGCTCCACTTCTCAGACCTTACAGGTCATCGAAGCTGTCGCGCAGGAATACCCATACGTGATAAACACGCAGGGCATTCACTACGAGGTTCCACGTACGTCGTGCAAACTTAGACATACTCGGCCCTCCAAGCGTTGGGCCTTACCTCCAGCGCACTTACCGGAACACGTGGGCCTTCGAATGCTGTCATTGCGTTCTATGAGGCGGCAGGGTTGACGGGCCCTCCGCATCAATCCGGCACGGATTACTAGCCCGTGGCGGCGGGTCCAAAAACTTGCTCATTGACCCGGCCTACTCACAGGATGACGAACGTAGAACGGCGTCGATACTAACTGAGCTGCCCGCCGAAGGTGTGACCAAGCGCACGGCGAATTTTGTTATTTATTTTCAATTTCTTTCTGACAAAAAAAGTATCAGAAGCGCTAGTGCTGCTTTACAACGGCTTCTTGCCAGATACCGCAGCCGGCAGTAATATTCCGACCATGTCATTGCGTTCTGTGAGCCTGCAAGGTTAGCTTGATATGGCCTTGCGATAAAAAACCGCCCTACTAAGGCGGTTTTTTTTATGCGCAATTAGGATTTTTTAGACCGTAAGATCACGGCCCATTAAACAAAAAACCCCAACCAGTCACCCGGTTGGGGTTTTTCTTTGCCTTTCGCTGACCGCTTAGCGGGTAACGCGGCTGGTACCGTCAACCGTCATGATGCGTACGCGGTCGCCAATGCGGAAAATTTCATTTTCCTGCACGGCTTGTACGTAGGAGCGCATGCTGCCGTCGTCTTCGCGAACGGTGATTTCCACGCCCTGGGTGCGGGTCAGGCCTTCTTCGGTGGCCGAACCCAGCAGGCCGCCGGCCACCGCGCCGATCACAGCGGTGACGATACTGCCACGGCCGCCGCCGATGGCGCTGCCGCCAACGCCGCCGATGACTGCACCCGCAGCGCCGCCGATTGGGGTTTTGGTGCCTTCGATTTTCACCGGACGCAGGGATTCGATGGTGCCCATGCGAACGGTCTGTACACGACGCGCCTCGTCACGGGAGTAGGAGTCGCCGGTCAGACTCGAGGCGCAGCCACCCAACAGCAAGGACAGGGTAGTAAAGCAGGCAACTAGTAAAACAGACTTACGCATAGCATCAACTCCAAAGGACAGGTATTCATTAAACGCTGCGGCTTGGCGCCTGTCACGGCAAGCCAGGCAAAAAAGTGCTTTCATTCAGCCTGAGTACAGACTGTCGGTACCACAGGATTCGACGAACGGTAGCTAAGCCGCACCATGCCATAGCCTGGTTGATCAGTGTAGTCGTACAGCCGAAAACGCCGAAATCTCGTACATAAAGACTTCGGCGCACAGGACATGATTCAGATGAGATGACGAAAGGCGACGCTCAAGGCGCAAGACGCTCGCGCGTCCATTGGCCCGCTTGCAGCCGATAGTTGAGGCGATCATGCAGGCGGCTGGCGCGGCCTTGCCAGAACTCGATGCGCTCCGGCAACAAACGATAGCCTCCCCAATGCTCGGGGCAATCGGGCTGGGTATCGCTGAAACGCTGTTCAGTCGCCTTGAGCAGCTGCTGCAGTTCTTCGCGATCACCAATGACCTTGCTCTGCGGCGATGCCCACGCACCCAGGCGGCTGCCCAGGGGGCGCACCTGATAATAAGCATCCGACTCCTCAGGCGTGACCTTGACCACGCGCCCTTCAATACGCACCTGGCGCTCGAGGGTCGGCCAGAAAAAGGTCATGGCCGCGAACGGCCGCGCCGCCAGTTGCTCACCCTTGGCGCTCTGATAGTTGGTAAAGAAGGTAAAGCCCTGTGCATCCAGGCCCTTGAGCAACAGGATGCGACAGTGCGGCCGACCGTCCTGGTCGACCGTCGCCAGGGTCATGGCATTGGCCTCCACCGGTGCCTGCTCAGTTTTCACCGCATCGGCGAACCATTGGTGGAACAAGGCAAACGGCTCATCCGGGGCCTGGGCCTCGCTCAAACCGTCCCGTGTGTAGTCACGGCGCATATCGGCCAGTGCCTGGGTCATGCGGCTTTATCCTTGTGGTTCAACGGATCAGTTTTTCGCCTGGTCGTTACTCGCCGGTGCAGCAGCCTTGGCTTTGGTCGCAGCCGGTTTCTTCGCAGCCGGCTTGGCCGGGGCCTTTTTAGCGGCTGACTTGGCAGCCGGCTTGGCGGCGGCTTTCTTGGCCGGCGCTTTCTTGGCCGGGGCTTTTGCCGCCGGGGCCGGTGCGGGAACATCCTGCACAGCGACCATTTCAGCCACAGGCGGAGTCTTGCCCGAGTTGTACTGGCTCAGCAGCGCCAACATAGTTGTACGCTGAGTGAACATGATTTCCATGCGACGATTCAGCGCACGGCCCTGGGAACTGTCATTGGCGGCACGCGGCATCAGGTCGCCCATGCCACGCAGCATCAGGCGGTCCTGCTTCAAACCGCTGAGGCTGAAAATCGAAGCGATCGACTGCGCACGTTCCTTGCTCAGCGCCTGGCTGGCCGGAGCGCTGCCGGTGGCATCAACGTGGCCCAGAACCAGTACGGCGGTCTTGGGATCGGCTTCAACGGCCTTGGCGACGCGCGTGAACGGACCCAGGGTCACCGGCAGCAGCATCGCCGGGCGTTTCGGGTTGTATGAACCGTCTACCGGGGCAATCACCACCAGTACGTTGTCGCGACGTTCCAATTGCAGGTTGCTGTCCTTGATCGCGGCGCGCAGGCGCGGCTCGTAATCGTCCAGCCAGGCCTGGGTGATTTTTGGATCGGGCATCTGCACGTTGGTCACATCGACCTTGGCCAGTGGCTTGGGCTTGGTATCGAACGGCCACCACCAATGGGCTTCGGTGTCGGTCTTGGCCACGACAGGCGCAGTGTCCGGTGCAGGAGTGGCGGCCTTGAGGTCGGCTTTCAAGTCGGCCTTGGCCTCGGCGGCCTTGTCGTCGGCGCTTTTGGCGGAGAATGGCCACCAGTTGAAGCCGGTGTCGCTCTTGGCTGCCGGAGCAGGCGCTGCGGCGACAGGCGCGACAGGCTTGGCGTCGGCAGCGGGCTTGGCGTCAGCAACAGGCTTGGCATCGGCGGCGGGCTTGGCATCCGGCTTGGCGTCGGTCTGGGTCACTGCGTCCTTGGTAGCAGCTTTATCTGATCCAAATGACCACCAGTGCCCACCTTCGGCATCATTTTGTGGAGTTTGTGCACAGCCGGTAATAGTGAGGCACAGCGCCAGTGCCAAGGACTTGTTCGATAACATGAGATATCCACAAAATGAGAAAAAACCAAGGGGCCACATGCCCCGTTAACCAGACGCTTAAAGAACATTGAAGTTACATCATTGCGTTCAGCGTCTTCTTATACGTGCCTTTGTAACAAAAAATTGTGAAACAGCAAGGGGTTTATAGACAACCGGCCAATATTCCGACCAACTTCTGAGCCCGTGGGTCCATAAGTACATAGGGCCCCAGGGTATTAGTCACAAAACCGAAGGCTACATCATGCTCAGGGTCGGCAAACCCTACCGAGCCCCCTGCCCCCGGATGCCCGAATGCGCGCGGACCAAGGCCGAACGTAGCATTGGGCAACTCCGGTTGATCCAACATGCAGCCCAGGCCGAAACGGGTTTGGGTCAATAAGGTTTTATCCGGCCCGATACTGTGTTCGCGGGTCAATTGTTCGAGCATGTCGCTTTCCAGCAAACTACCGTCCAATAAACCACTATAAAAGCCGGCCAGGCTGCGTGCATTACCGTGACCATTTGCCGCGGGTTGCTGCATACGCCGCCATTCGGGTTTATTAGTGCTGGTCAGAATAGACGGCGGATTGGCAAATGCACGTGTAGTCATTGCCGTGGGTTCACGCATCATTACTTGAAGTAACCGTTGTGCCGCAGCATCGCCCATATTGCCCTTGCTGCGGGCTATATGGGCGACACGGTAAAACTCTTCGTCCGCCAGGCCCACGTGAAAATCCAGCCCCAACGGCCGCGCCACCCGCGCCACGATAGACTCTCCAGGCCCGCGCCCATCGGCACGGCGCAACAGTTCACCGACCAGCCAGCCATAGGTGATCGCCTCGTAGCCATGGCCCTGGCCGGGTGTCCACCACGGCGCTTCGGCCGCGAGGGTATCGACCATCAGTTGCCAGTCGTACAGGGCTTCGATGGGCAGCATCTCGCGGATCGCCGGCAGCCCGGCCTGATGGCAGAGCAACTGGCGCAAGGTAATGGACGCTTTGCCCGCTGCGGCAAATTCCGGCCAGTAATCGGCCACGGGCGCATCCAGCTTCAGCTTGCCTTCGGCTACCAGCTGCAGGGCGGTGACGGCAGTGAAGGTCTTGGTGCAGGAGAACAGATTGACGATCGTGTCACTGTGCCAGGCCTCGGCGCCGTCCTTATCGGCGGTGCCGGCCCACAGGTCGACAACCGTCTCGCCGCCGACCTGGATGCAAAGCCCGGCACCGCGCTCCTGAGGGTCATCGAACAATGCGGCAAACGCTTCACGTACCGCTTCGAACTGGAGCGTGTAATGACCCTGAATCTGCACCGGAGCGACCTCGAGAAAACCGCATGAAAAGTGGCCGACATTGTTCCAGTCATTGAGGGATTTGTGAACCCGTCAACGGCGAATCAATGCCCATTTCCGGAGTGCCCGCCAGCATGCCCGGCGCCCTGGCCCGCACCTTTGCCGGCCTGGCCCGAGCGGCCGCCTTCACTCTCGCGGGACGCACCGGCGGCCCTGGCTTTTTCAGCCTCCTTACCCAGTTGGTCGACCGCCGCGAGATTGCTTTTACGCACGCTCTCGACAAAGCCCTGAAAGGGCACGTCAGTGATGCCAACCAGGCCGAAATGGCCGTTTTCACCGTCCAGCAGGCGTCCGGTCACGGGCTGGTCCAGGTACTGGAACCAGTGCACGCCGACAATCGAAGGCTCCGCCATGGCTTGCTTGAGGAAGGCGGCATAGGCCGCGCCCCGCTCTTCTTCACGGGCCAACTGCGTCACGCCGCCCCAGAATGGGCCACGGTCGCTCGAGCCGAAGTTGAACTCGGTGATCAATACCGGTTTGTCGAGTGCGCGCAGGGCGGCGAAGTCATAACCGTCCTGGGGCTTGAGGGTATACATATTGAAGCTCAGCACATCGCAATACTGTGCACAGGACGCCACGGCTTCAGGGGTGCTCACGGCGTAACGTCCGCCCAGCAGCAGTTGGTTGGGCGCGTGCCATTTCAGCGAGTCGGAGATGGTCTTGAAGTAGGCATCGGCGAAGGTCTTCTGGAAATACTTGAAGTCGGCCTCGATTTCCGGGTGTTCCGGGCTGGGCATCGGCGGCTCGAAGCCGGGGTCTTCCATCAGCTCCCAGCCGGCCAGGTGGATGCCCCAGGCTTTCGACAGACCGTCTTCATTGCGGTACTTGTCGCGCAGTTGCTTGAGAAAAGCACGCTTGGCCGGTACGTCGGTGGTCATGCGCAAGGTGCCGTAGGCCAGGGCATAGCGCGATTTTGCATCGTCGCCAGGGCCGGCCCAGGCCAGTTCGTTGTCGGCGAAGAAGCCGATCAGCCACGGGTCGTCGCGATGATCGCGAGCGGCAATGGCCACGGCGCGCTCAGTGGCCATGGCGAAGCGTGGGTCGAACGGGTCGGGCATGCCGCCCCACCAGTCGGTGCCAGTGCTGATGCTGGCGTAGTCACCCACAATCGACAGCGGCAAGGTGTAAGGCACACGGTCAGCCGTGGCCAGGTCCGGATCGCTCCAGTTGCCCACGGTGTTGAAGCCCCAGGCTTGCAGGCGGTCGAGGGTATGGGTCACCCAGCGCTTCTGATCGAAGCCGTCACCGCCATAGGTGCGCTGCAGGTTGGCGCCATAAAAATCATACCAGCGTCCCGAACCGAAACCGCGACCTTCGCCCGCGCCGTTGCCGGTACGGTTGTCGCCACTGCCGTAATACTTGTCGAAGGGTTCACCGGCCTTGGGCAGCGCCGCAAACATCCACTCTCGCCCCGCCACGTAGGTCTGGCTGTTGTCCGCCGCCACGGTGTTGACACCCAGCGAGTAGAACGGATGGCCTTGCGGCGTGACCAAGTACCAGCGACCATCGCGCTTTTCAGTGCGGAAGAAGCCGCTGGCGTCGAACGCCGGGCCTTTGTTCCAGCCGCCGTATTGATCCAGGGCGGATTTGTCACGCTCGGCAAGCCACCCCTTCAGTTGTTGCTGCTCCTTGGCGGCTGCGGCCTTGAGCTGCTCGTCGCTGCTGACTTTTTCCGGCCAGCGTGCACGGGTGGACTGACCGTAAGCGTCCACCAGCTCGTTGTAGGCGGCCTTCATCACCGGCTCGCTGTCCTGCACGCCAAAGCGCTCCAGCAGGATGCTTTGGGCGGCATCGGGTTTGATCATCGACAGCGTCACCGACACCACCTGGCTGCGGTCGACTTCCCCGGTGCTGGCGGCCAGCAACACACGCTGGCCGTCCACGGTCATCGGCATCGGCGGGCCGGCCTTCATGCCCTGGCTCAGCGGCGAGTTGGCTTGCAGTGGCACCAGCAAGGTCTGGGCCGGGCCGGCCGGCAGGTCGATGCGACTGACCAGGGTCTTGCCGTCGGCACTTTGTACTTTCACGTAGAGGGTCAACGCCCAATTCATCGCGCTCTGGATGCGCAGGCTCATGGCGCCCGATTGCGACCAGTCCCACACGCCGGTTTGCGGGCTGAGCACCAGGCTCGGCTCGGCCGCAGGGCTGAAGGTGATGCGGCGCAGCACTTCGCCCTCCGGGGTTTGTTCGGCGTTGTATTGCGGCAGGCTGGCGTCCTGGGTCGCCACCTTGACCACATCGGCGGGCCGGACGAAGTTGAACAGCGTTTGTTGCCCGGCCGGCGCGGCCATCAAGGGCGCGGCGAACAGCAGGGCAAAAAGAGCGGGCAGCGTGCGAATCATACGAACAAGGTTCTCCCAGACGGCCGGTGAATGGCCTGATGACATACATGAGATAGACCACGAAGTGGGCGAGTTCGCCCACGGTGGCTTAAGAAATTTCGCGCCTGAACGGCGGCAAGGCATTCAGGATTGCCTTGCCATAGCGCTGGGTGACCAGGCGGCGATCGAGCAACGTGATGGTGCCCCGGTCCTGCTCGGTGCGCAGCAAGCGTCCGCAGGCCTGCACCAGCTTGAGCGACGCATCGGGTACCGAGATTTCCATGAAAGGATTGCCGCCGCGGGCTTCGATCCATTCGGCCAGCGCCGCTTCGACCGGATCATCCGGCACCGAGAACGGGATCTTGGCAATGACCACGTGCTCGCAGTAGGCGCCGGGCAAGTCCACGCCCTCGGCAAAGCTCGCCAGGCCGAACAGCACGCTGGAATCACCGCCATCGACCCGCGCCTTGTGTTTGTTCAAGGTTTCCTGCTTGGACAGGTTGCCCTGGATGAACACCTGTTTACGCCAGTCGCGGTCAAGGCCATCAAACACATCCTGCATCTGTTTACGCGACGAAAACAGCACCAGGGTGCCTCGCGAGCCTTCCACCAGTTCGGGCAGGTCGCGGATGATCGCCGCCGTGTGCGCCGCCGCGTCCCGTGGGTCGGCCCTGAGATCAGGCACCCGCAGGACGCCGGCGTCGGCGTGATGAAACGGGCTCGGCACCACCGCAGTGACGGCCTTTTTCGGCAGGCCGGCACGCATGCGGAAGCGGTCGAAGGTGCCCAGCGCCGTCAGCGTGGCCGAGGTCACCAGGCAGCCGTAGGCCACGTTCCACAGGTTGCGGCGCAGCATCTCGGCGGCGAGGATCGGGCTGGCATTGACCTCGATATCGAACAGCGCGCCGCTTTCCGCCAAGGTCAGCCAGCGCGCCATCGGCGGGTTGTCTTCCGGGTCTTCGACGGTAAAGGCCGTCCACAACTCCCAGTTGCCCTGGGCGCGGGACAGCAGGCTGCCGAACAGCGGGTACCATTCTTCGGCCTGGTTACTGGCGATGCCGATATTGACCTCGCCATCCATGCCTTCCTTGAGCAAGTCGGTGAGACGGGTGAACAGGTCGGTCAGGCGAGAAAAGCCCTTCTTCAGTTCAATGCCCATTTCACGCATATGCTCGGGAATCATCCCACCGACAAAACGGTGACGCGGCCGCTCACGGCCTTCCACGTCTTCGCCGGGCTTGAAGTCGGCCACCTGCTCGCAGGCGCTGAACATGAACTGCTGCTGGGTCTTGATCTCCCGCGCCAGCTCAGGCACCTGTTCGATCAGCTTACCCAGGTCACCGGGCAGCGGATGCTGGGCCAGCAGCTTGGTGAGGTTCTTGGCGGTGGTTTCCAACCAATCGGCGGTAGAGCGCAAGCGCGTGTAATGGGCGAAGTGGCCGATGGCCTTGTCCGGCAGGTGGTGACCTTCGTCGAACACATACAGGGTGTCGCGCGGGTCCGGCAGTACGGCGCCGCCGCCCAGGGCCAGGTCGGCCAGCACCATGTCGTGGTTGGTGACGATCACGTCGACCTTGCCCATGCCTTCGCGGGCCTTGTAGAAGGCGCACTGACCGAAGTTGGGGCAATGGCGGTTGGTGCATTGACTGTGGTCGGTGGTCAGGCGCGCCCAGTCGGAGTCTTCCAGGGCGGTGGGCCAGCTGTCGCGGTCGCCGTCCCATTTATTACCGGCCAGTTTTTCGATCATGCTGGTAAACAGTTTCTGGCTGACTTCGTCGACTTCGATCTTGAAGCCTTCTTCTTCGAACAACGAAGCCGTGGCGGTCTGCGCGTGGCCTTCCTGCAGCAGCACGTCAAGCTTGGACAGGCACATGTAACGGCCACGGCCCTTGGCCAGCGCGAACGTGAAGTTCAGCCCGCTGTTGCGCATCAGGTCAGGCAGGTCCTTGTAGACAATCTGCTCCTGCAGGGCGACGGTAGCGGTGGCAATCACCAGGCGTTTGCCGGCGGCCTTGGCGGTGGGGATCGCCGCCAGGCTGTAGGCCACGGTCTTGCCGGTACCGGTGCCGGCTTCGACGGCCACGACCGCAGGGTCGCCGCTGCGCCGCCCTTCGTCGTCGGTGTCGATATCCCCGAGGACCTTGGCCACTTCGGCGATCATCAGGCGTTGGCCGTAACGCGGTTTCAAGCTCTTGGCTTCGAGAAAACGCGAGTAGGCGCCCTGGATCGTGGTTTTGAGTTCAGTGCTGATCATGGATAGTCGGGCGCAAAAAACGCTGGATAAATTTTCAGTGGTTCGGATCGGCCGCTATCATACCCCGCTAATTAATCCCGCGCAGAACGGAGTACCACAATGACCGCGTTTAGCCTCGCTTACACCCTGCATGTATTGGCCGCCCTGATCTGGGTCGGCGGCATGTTTTTCGCCTGGATGATCCTGCGCCCCGCCGCCATGGCGGCCCTTGAGGGCCCTGCCCGGCTCAAGTTGTGGGCAAATGTGTTTCAACGTTTTTTTGTATGGGTGTGGGTGGCGGTGTTGATTTTGCCGATCAGCGGCGTAGGCCTGCTGCACCTGCGCTTCAACGGTTTTGAAACGGCGCCGCGCTATGTGCAGGTGATGATGGGTTTGTATCTGGTGATGACGGCGCTGTTTATCCGCATCCAGGCGTTGAAGTTTCCGGCGTTGAAGGCGGCGGTGGCGGCTGAGGATTGGCCGGCAGGCGCGGCTACACTGGGGCAGATTCGTAAGTTGGTAGGGATTAACTTGATTGTCGGGTTGGTGGTGGTGGCCGTGGCGTCGGCTCGGCCGATGTTGTAAGGCGACTCTTACATCGCTATCGGGGGCAAGCCCCCTCCCACCTTTGATCGCATTCCAATGTGGGAGGGGCGGTGCGACGATTCGACTTGCCCCCGATGGCGTCAGAACAAGCGACTCAAAGCCGCTGAATGGTCACCGCCCCCGCAGGCCCCGCCTGCCCCGGTTGCCCTTCCAACCCCGAGCGGCCTTTTTCACCGCCATCGGCGCGGTACACCAGGCAGCCCTTGGACTGACCGCCCTTGCCGGGTTTACCCGCGACACCGGCCAAGCCCCCAGGCCCGCCGTCCACCAAGACCTTGATCTGATCAGCCGGGAAACTCTGCGGCAACTCCACGCGCACTAGCGCACCCGACGCACCCGGCAACCCATCGCCGCCGTTATCGCCATTGAATCCACGCCCGGCAGAACCCCAGGTGCAACCCGGATCGACGCCATTGGCGCCATCCAGGCCGGCATAACCCTGGGCACCGGCGCCACCGCGGGCATCCACCGACAGTGCTTCTGCAGTCAGCGACTCGATACGCAAGGTCAAGTCGCGCCCCGGCTTGGCTGGCCTTTCATGGGTGCCGGGCGCGCCGCGAGAGGTGATCTGGCTGCCCTGATCCAGTTGAGCCTCGCGCACCTGCAACTGCAGCGCGGTAGTGCCGGGGACGATGGCGATACGTGCTTCACGCCCCAGATGCAGCTCCTCCACCGCGATCTGACTGATGGTGGCCGGAATCAACAGGGTGCCGTAGTCCGCCACGTCCAGGCGCTCGAGCTGCAACACGCTGGTACTGCTGGGCAGGCGCATCAACGAATGGGTTTCGACGCTGACACTCTGGGCCAGGGCAATGGGGCTGACCAACAGGGCCAGCAGAAAAACCTTACGCATCATGGGGCTCCCGAGTGTTTCCGAATTTTTCTTTGGACGCACAGTAACGACTTCTACAGGCGATTTGCCAGTGAAGGATCAAAAAACTTCAGAAGGCCCGGCTCAGGCACCGGCGCTATCGGCACTGAGGCGCTAGGCCAGCACGCCCAGCCGCGCTAGTCTCTAGGGTCCTGATGTGAGGATCTTAAATGACCGCTGGATTTTCTTCCCGTACACCCCAGCAAGCGCTGGCCGCGTTGCTGGACCTGCACGCCCCCAAACGCCTGTTGCTGTTGGGCGCCAGCCAGTTTCCCGCACTGGATGCGTTTAAAACGGCGCATCCCGATGTGCGTGTCAGCATTGCCCCACCCGGACCGCTGCCCGCCGAACTGGCGGCGCAGCGTTTTGACCTGGCGCTGGTGGTCGATTGCCTTGAACACCTGCCCAAATCCCAGGGTCTGACGTTGCTGGGCGGCATTCGCAACCTCAATGCCAGCCGCATCGCGGTGCTGGTGGACCTGGGCGCCTGCGACTGGAAGGACACCGATTTTTTCTCCCTGGCCCTGCAGGCCGGCGAACGCTTTCAGCGCGATGAGCAGGTGCTGACGCTGTTTACCTATGATCTGCTTGACTATAAACAAGTACCCGACTGGCTCAACGCCCGTTTCTGGGCCAACCCGGAAAATTTTGGCAAGTATTGGTGGTAACACAATGAGTACATCCATTTGCCCCTGCGGCAGTGGCAATCTGCTGGATGCCTGCTGCGGCCATTACCACGCCGGCCATCCCGCGCCGTGTGCCAGCGCATTGATGCGCTCGCGCTACAGCGCCTATGTGCTGGGCCTGGTCGACTATCTGGTGGCAACCACCTTGCCGGCGCAGCAGGCAGGCCTGGACCGCGAGGCCATTAGCGCCTGGAGTGCGCAGAGCACCTGGCTTGGGCTGGAGGTGGAAAATTCCGAGCTCTTCGGCGGCCAACCGGAACATGCCTTCGTGACCTTCACGGCGCGCTGGCACGACAGCAGTGGTGAACATAGCCACCGCGAGCGGTCTTCTTTCGTACAGAATGAGGGGCGCTGGTACTTCATCGACCCGACGGTGGACGTGAAGGCCGGGCGCAATGACCCATGCCTGTGCGGCAGCGGGCAGAAGTTCAAGAAGTGCTGTTCCAGCTATTTTTAACGACCTGACAGGGATAACGCCAATGCTTCGCAGATTCAGCCTGATGCTGGCGTTAACCCTGGGCCTGAGCGGCTGCGCCTCCTGGTTCGAGGACGATTCGCCGCCGCCCCATGTATCACTGGTGAAGGTCGAAGTGGTGCGTGCCAAGTTGCTGGAGCAGAAGTTCAAGCTCTACTTTCGCGTGGATAACCGCGACGACGCCGACCTGACCGTGCGCGGCCTGATCTACAAGGTCACCCTCGGCGACCTGGTACTGACCGAAGGTGAGTCCAACGAATGGCTGACCGTACCGCCGCGCGGCCATAAATACTTCCGGGTGTCGGTACGGACCAACCTGTGGCCGCGAATACGCGATGTGGTGCAAATGCTGAAAAACCCCGAGCGCCCCGTGCCCTATCGTCTTGAAGGCGAGTTGAAAACCGGATTATTCATCGGTAATGACGTGCAGGTGGCTCACAATGGCGAGATAATCCCCGGCGATTTTATTCCGGAGCGACATCGATGACTCAGCAACCCCATGTCCATGGTCCCGACTGCAACCACGATCACGATCACCAGGATCACGACCACGGCCATGTCCACGGCCCGAACTGCGGCCACGCTCACCAGGAGCCGGTGCGCAATGCGTTGAAAGACGTGGGTCGCAACGATCCTTGCCCATGCGGCAGCGCGAAGAAATTCAAGAAGTGCCACGGCGCTTAAGCCACTCGACACTCAATGCGGGAGGGGGCTTGCTCCCGATACGGTGTGCCAGTCAGCCTATCTGTTACTGACCCACCGCTATCGGGGGCAAGCCCCCTCCCACATGAGTACTCATGCAATTACACAACTCCCGCTTGCGTCGTTTCGCCGCGCTCACTAACGTAGCGCCTTTAATGACGCTACCCCCCCGCAGGAGCTTTGCCATGGCCTCGCCAGCCCTTACACATTTTCTTCCCCGGTTCGGCGTTGCCGCGGCAGTGGTCAGTGCGTTGAGCCTGTCCGGCTGCCAGCTCCAGAACACCCAGGACACCCTGCCCCCCGCAGCCGGCGTAGAGCCGATCAAGGGCCTGGCGCAAAACGTGTCGATACGCCGCAATGCCCAGGGCATGCCGCTGATCGAAAGCAACACCTTCCACGACGCGTTGTTCAGCCTCGGCTATGTGCATGCCAGCGACCGGATCACCCAGATGGTCACTCTGCGGCTGCTGGCCCAAGGCCGCCTGGCGGAAATGTCCGGGCCCGAGGTCCTTGATGTCGACCGCTTCATGCGCGCAGTCAACCTTAAAAAGAGCGCAGGCGAGCTGTACAACGCTTCGTCGCCGCGGCTCAAGCGTTTCTTTGAAGTCTACGCGCGGGGCGTCAACGCCTACCTGTTCCGCTACCGCGACAAGCTGCCGACCGACCTGGCCCAGACCGGCTACAAACCCGAATACTGGAAACCGGAAGATTCGGCGCTGCTGTTCTGCCTGCTGAACTTCAGTGAGTCGAGCAACCTGCAGGAAGAAATCTCATCGCTGGTGCTGGCGCAAAAAGTCGGCGTCGACAAGCTCGCCTGGCTTATCCCCAGCGCGCCGGACGAAGCGATCCCGCTGGCCGAGGCCGACAAGCTCAAGGGCGTGAACCTGAGCCAGATCACCGGTCTTGCCGGGTTGGACACCGTCAGCCAGCAACTCAACAGCCTCAATGCCCTGGGCGTGACCACGTCGAGCAACTGGGCCATCGGGCCGCAACGCAGCCGCAGCGGCAAAAGCCTGCTGGCCAACGACATCGCCGCCCAGCCGCAAGCACCAACGCCCTGGAGCTACGTGCAGATCCGTGCACCGAAATATCAGGCGGTCGGCGCGTCGATCGCCGGCCTGCCGACCCTGCTGTCGGGTTTCAACGGCAAGGTGGCGTGGAGCATGAGCGCGGTCAAGGGCGACACCCAGGACCTGTTCCTGGAAAAGGTCAAACGCCAGGGCAGCGCGCTGTACTACGAGAACAACGGCAAATGGCTACCGGCCGGCGTGCGTAACGAGACCTTCTTCATCAAAGGCCAGCGCTCGATTCGCGACGTGGTGTACGAAACCCGCCACGGCGCCTTGCTCAACAGCAGCCAGGCGCTCACCAGCGGTTTTGGCCTGGCCCTGCAAACCGCCGATTTGAAGGACGACAAGAGCCTGGATGCGTTCTTCGACCTGTCCCGCGCGCAGAACGCCGGCAAGGCCTCGGACGCTACCCGCGAAATTCGCGCCATTGCGCTGAACATGATCTTCGCCGACGCCAGCAACATTGGCTGGCAAGTCACCGGCCGCTTCCCCAACCGCCGCGAAGGCCAAGGCCTGCTGCCCTCGCCGGGCTGGGACACGCGCTTTGACTGGGACGGTTACGCCGACGCCATGCTGCACCCCTATGACCAGGACCCGGCTCAAGGCTGGATCGGCACCGCCAACCAGCGCACAGCCCCGCGTGGCTATGGCATGCAACTGTCCAATTCCTGGGACGCACCGGAGCGCAGCGAGCGCCTGGCGCAACTGGCCAACGCCGGCAAGCACGACAGCCGCAGCCTGATCGCCATGCAATACGACCAGACCACCCTGTTTGCCGCCAAACTCAAGGGGATGTTCCAGGCGCCGGGCATGGCCCAGCCGCTGAAACAGGCAATCGACGCGCTGCCCGCCGCCGAACAGGCCAAGGCGCGCGAAGCACTGGGCCGCTTGATGGCCTTTGATGGTCGCCTTGCACCGACGTCCGCCGACGCGGCGGTCTACGAACTGTTCCTGCAGGAAAGCGCCAGGCAGATCTTCCTCGACAAACTCGGCCCGGAACACAGCGCCAGCTGGAAAGCCTTTGTCAGCAACGCCAGCCTGTCCTACACCGCCATCGCAGACCATTTGCTGGGCCGTGAAGACAGCCCGCTCTGGGATGACACGCGCACACCGCAAAAAGAAGACAAGCCGGCGATTCTCGCACGCACCCTGGCCGCTGCGATCAGCAGCGGCGACAGCCTGCTGGGCGCCGATCACAAGGCCTGGCAATGGGGCAAGCTGCACACCACCGCCTGGAAAAACGCCAGCGGCGAGGTTATTCGCGGGCCTTTCGCCAGCGGTGGCGACCACAACACCCTGAACCCGGCACCGTACAACTGGGGGCAGGATTTCAATGTGGCCCAGACGTCAGCGCTGCGCATGATTGTCGACTTTGGCCAGCCCGAACCGATGATGGGCCAGGGCGGCACCGGCCAGTCCGGCAACCCGGCCAGCCCGAACTATGCCAACGGCATCGATCCGTCGCTCAAGGCGCAATACCTGAGCTTCCCGATGCAGCCGCAGAACTTTGACAAGGTGTATGGCAAAAGTCGGCTAACCCTCACACCTGGCAAATAACCCGGTTTTCAACTGTGGGAGGGGGCTTGCCCCCGAAAGCGATGGATAAGCCACTGCATCAGTGGCTGACACTCTGTCATCGGGGGCAAGCCCCCTCCCACATTTGGACCCCATGCATTCTGATAGAACTTCTGCACAGCCCACCGCCTCATAAGTAACAAGCCCATCTCCCCGGTCACCCCATGGACCTCGTCATCGCCCGACCCGAAGGCCTCTATTGCCCCGCCGGGGATTTCTACATTGATCCCTGGCGCCCGGTGGACCGCTCCGTCATCACCCACGCCCACGGCGACCACGCCCGCACCGGCAACGAGCATTACCTGGCCGCCGCGCCCGGCGAAGGCATCCTGCGCTCGCGCCTGGGCCAGGACATCAACTTGCAGACGCTGGCCTACGGCGAAAAACTCGTGCACCACGGCGTCACATTGAGTTTCCACCCGGCCGGGCATGTGCTCGGTTCGGCCCAGGTGCGTCTGGAATACCAGGGCGAGGTGTGGGTCGCGTCCGGCGATTACAAGGTCGAGCCCGATGGCACCTGCGCGCCTTTCGAACCGGTGCGCTGCCACACCTTTATCACCGAATCCACCTTTGGCCTGCCGATCTACCGCTGGCAGCCGCAGGCGCAGATTTTTTCCGGTATCAACGACTGGTGGCAGGCCAATATCGCCGCCGGCAAAGCCAGCGTGTTGTTCTGCTATTCCTTCGGCAAGGCACAACGCATTCTGCACGGTATCGATGCCAGCATCGGTCCGATCCTCAGCCATGGCGCCGTCGAGCCATTGAACCGGGTCTACCGCGAAGCGGGTATCTACATCCCCGAGACGCTATACGCCGGCGACTTCAAAAAAAACGACCCACTGCTGCGCCAAGCCCTGATCATCGCCCCGCCCTCCACCGGTGGCAGCACCTGGATACGTCGCTTTGGCGACTACAGCGACGCCTTCGCCAGCGGCTGGATGCGCCTGCGCGGCACGCGGCGCCGGCGCGGGGTCGATCGCGGCTTTGTGCTGTCGGACCATGCCGATTGGCCCGGGCTGTTGTGGGCGATTGAGCAGACCGGCGCCGAGCGGGTGATGGTCACCCACGGTTCGGTCGGCGTGCTGGTGCGCCATCTGCGCGAGAAAGGCCTGGATGCCCAAGGTTTCAGCACCGAATACGGCGACGACGAAGAAGAGGCCAGCGCATGAAAGCCTTCGCCGAGCTGTACGCCAACCTCGACGCCACGACCTCCAGCAACGCCAAGCTGGCGGCACTGCAAGCGTATTTCCGACAGGCACCGCCAGAGGATGCGGCCTGGGCGGTGTACTTCCTCTCCGGCGGGCGCCCGCGGCAATTGGTGCCGACCCGCCTGCTCAGGGACATGGCGACGCAAGCGGCGAACATCGAGCCGTGGTTGTTCGAAGAAAGCTACCAGTCCGTCGGCGATCTGGCCGAGACCATTTCCTTGCTGTTACCCGAATCCACCTACACCTCTGAAGATGGCCTGGCGGTGTGGCTGGAAGACAAACTGTTACCGCTGCGTGGCCTTGCGCCGCTTGAACTGACCGAGCGCCTGCCGGCGCTGTGGGTGCAACTGGATCAACCGAGCCTGATGGTGTGCATCAAGTTGATCACCGGCAGCTTTCGCGTGGGCGTGTCCAAACTGCTGGTGACCCGTGCGCTTGCCGCCATGGCCGGGCTCGACAGCAAGCGCGTGGCCCAACGGCTGGTGGGCTACACCGACCTGTCCAATCGCCCTACGGCCGCAGGCTATCTCAAGCTGATTGCCGCCGAATCATCCGACGAGCATGCGCAACGCGGCGGGCAGCCGTATCCGTTTTTTCTCGCCCATGGCCTGGCGCAACCAGTGGAGCAGTTTGACGCCCTGCTCGGCTCTCCCGCCGACTGGCAAGTGGAATGGAAGTTTGATGGCATTCGCGCGCAGTTGGTCAAGCGTGAGGGCCGCTTGTGGGTCTGGTCGCGCGGTGAAGAACTGGTGACCGAGCGGTTCCCCGAGCTTCACAGCCTGGTCAGCGGCTTGCCCGACGGCACGGTGATCGACGGTGAAATTGTGGTCTGGAAAGAGGCGGTGCAACCCTTCGCCCTGCTGCAGCAGCGGATCGGCCGCAAGACATTGAGTAAAAAAGTGCTGGAGGATGCACCGGTGGCGGTGCTCGCCTACGACCTGCTCGAATACCAGGGCGACGACTGGCGCAACCACACCTTGGCTGAACGCCGTACGCAGCTGGAACGCGTGATCGCGCAGTGCAACCAACCCGCGCTGCTGCCCTCGCCACTGCTCGAGGGGCAAACCTGGGAAGCGTTGGCCGTGCAACGCGAAGCCTCCCGCAGCCTCGGCGTCGAAGGCATGATGATCAAGGATCGCAAAGGCCTTTACGGCGTGGGCCGCACCAAGGACATGGGCCTGTGGTGGAAGTGGAAGGTGGACCCGTTCAGCATCGACGCCGTGCTGATCTACGCCCAGCGCGGCCATGGCCGGCGCGCGAGCCTGTACAGCGATTACACCTTCGCGGTCTGGGATGGCCCGCCGGGCAGCGAGCGCACCCTGGTGCCGTTCGCCAAGGCCTATTCGGGGCTGACTGACGAAGAAATGCGCAAGGTCGATGCGATCGTGCGCAAGACCACCGTGGAAAAATTCGGCCCGGTCAGCAGCGTCACGCCGAGCATGGTGTTTGAGTTGGGCTTTGAAGGGATCGCCCTGTCAAAGCGGCACAAGAGCGGCATTGCGGTGCGCTTTCCGCGGATGTTGCGCTGGCGCCAGGATAAGCCGGTGGAGGAAGCCGACAGTCTCGCCACGCTGCAGGACTTGTTGGCCTGACACAAATCAACTGTGGGAGGGGGCTTGCCCCCGATAGCGGAGGGTCAGACACAGATGCTCTGACTGACACACCGCCATCGGGGGCAAGCCCCCTCCCACATTTGGATTTACGCTCGACCTGAAATGGTGCGCTACTCTTTCAATGCACACTAGTGGGCATTTCCTACACTTATAAATCCCTTATCCCACCTTTTAAAACGATCATTCGGAACTATGGTGCAGAAATTGCTACTTGTGCTGCGTCTGACACCGTTCAGTAACAGTCCTAAACGCGCCACAAGCGCTTATCTTGGTTTCCAGGGAACACATAATGAAAAAAGCATTGCTGACCCTTTCTGCACTGGCTCTGTGCATGGCTGCAGGTGTTGCAACCGCCAAGGAATACAAGGAATTGCGTTTCGGTGTCGATCCTTCCTACGCACCGTTCGAATCCAAGGCCGCCGACGGCAGCCTGGTGGGCTTCGATATTGACCTGGGCAATGCCATTTGCGCGGAGCTGAAGGTCAAGTGCAAATGGGTTGAAAGCGACTTTGACGGCATGATTCCGGGCCTCAAAGCCAACAAGTTCGACGGTGTGATTTCTTCCATGACCGTGACCCCGGTGCGCGAGAAGGCAATCGACTTCTCCAACGAGCTGTTCTCGGGCCCTACTTCGCTGGTGTTCAAAAAAGGTGCAGGGTATTCGACGCCTGAATCGCTCAAGGGCAAATCCGTGGGCTATGAGCAAGGCACCATCCAGGAAGCCTACGCCAAGGCCGTGCTGGACAAGGCCGGTGTGACCACCAAGGCCTACGCCAACCAGGACCAGGTGTATGCCGACTTGACGTCCGGGCGCCTCGACGCTTCCGTGCAGGACATGCTGCAAGCCGAACTGGGCTTCCTCAAGTCGCCGGCCGGTGCCGGTTACGAAGTCAGCGCCGCCATCGACGACCCACTGCTGCCTTCGAAAACCGCGATCGGTATCAAAAAAGGTAACACTGAGCTCAAGGCGCTTTTGGATAAAGGTATCAAAGCGTTACACGATGATGGCACCTACGCCACCATCCAGAAAAAACACTTTGGCGATCTGAACCTGTACAGCGGCAAATAATGCCTGGGGCGCCCCTTTTTCAAGGGGCGCTTTTTTATCGCCATAGGTCCTGATTTATGTTCGAAGATCTGTTGCAAACCCTCGGGCTGAGCGCGTTCAGCTTGAAGGGTTTCGGCCCGCTGTTGCTGCAAGGCACCTGGATGACTATCAAGTTGTCGGTGCTGTCCCTGGCCGTCAGCGTGTTGCTGGGCCTGCTCGGCGCCAGCGCCAAACTGTCCAGCCTGCCCGTGCTGCGTATCCCGGCCCAGCTCTACACCACGTTGATTCGCGGCGTCCCCGACCTGGTGCTGATGCTGCTGATTTTCTACAGCCTGCAAACCTGGCTGACCGGCCTCACCGACTTCATGGAATGGGAATACATCGAGATCGACCCATTCAGCGCCGGGGTCATCACCCTGGGCTTTATCTACGGTGCTTATTTCACCGAGACCTTTCGAGGCGCGATCCTGGCCGTGCCCCGTGGCCAGCTGGAAGCCGCCACCGCCTACGGGCTCAAGCGCGGGCAACGGTTTCGCTACGTGACCTTCCCGCAAATGATGCGGTTTGCCCTGCCGGGCATCGGCAATAACTGGATGGTGATGCTCAAGGCCACCGCGCTGGTGTCGATCATCGGCCTGGCCGATCTGGTGAAAGCAGCCCAGGATGCCGGCAAGAGCACCTATCAACTGTTCTACTTCCTGGTACTGGCCGCGCTGATCTACCTGTTGATCACCAGCGCCTCCAATTTTGTCTTGCGCCGTCTTGAACGTCGCTACGCCGCAGGTTCAAGGGAGGCCGTGCGATGATCGAGCTTTTGCAGGAATACTGGCGCCCGTTCCTTTATAGCGACGGCCAGCACATCACCGGCCTGGCCATGACCCTGTGGCTGCTCAGCGCGGCATTGGTGATCGGCTTCCTGGTGTCGATTCCACTGTCTATCGCCCGGGTATCGCGCAGGCGCCTGGTGCGCTGGCCGGTGCAGTTCTACACCTATCTGTTTCGCGGCACGCCGCTGTATATCCAGTTGCTGATTTGCTACACCGGCATCTACAGCCTTGCCGCCGTGCGTGCGCAACCGGTACTCGATGGGTTCTTTCGCGATGCGATGAACTGCACCATCCTGGCCTTCGCCCTCAACACCTGCGCCTACACCACGGAAATTTTCGCCGGGGCGATCCGCAGCATGGCCCACGGCGAAGTCGAAGCGGCCAAGGCCTACGGCCTCAGCGGCTGGAAGCTGTACGCCCATGTGATCATGCCGTCGGCACTGCGCCGTTCGTTGCCCTACTACAGCAACGAGGTGATCCTGATGCTGCATTCGACCACGGTGGCGTTTACCGCGACCATTCCGGATATCCTCAAAGTCGCCAGGGACGCCAACTCGGCCACCTTCATGACCTTTCAATCATTCGGCATCGCGGCATTGATCTACCTGGCGGTGACCTTTGCCCTGGTCGGCCTGTTTCGACTGGCGGAACGCCGCTGGCTGGCCTTTCTCGGGCCGAGCCATTAAGGAGCGCTCATGCGTCATCAGCAACATGACCTGATTGCGCCGGTGCCCGGCACGGCGCGACAGATTCACAGTTTCCACTTCGGCCCGGAGCAGGCGCAAAGCAAGGTCTACATCCAATCATCACTGCACGCCGATGAACTGCCGGGCATGCTGGTGGCCTGGCACTTGAAGGCGCGCCTGGCACAGTTGGCGGCGACCGGGCGCGTGCGCAGCGAAATCGTCCTGGTGCCGGTCGCCAACCCAGTGGGGCTGGAACAGGTGCTGATGGACGTCCCCCTGGGCCGCTACGAGCTGGAAAGCGGACAGAACTTCAATCGTCTGTTTGTCGACCTCAGCGACGCGGTCGGCGATCAGGTTGAAGACTTGCTGGGCAGTGATCCCCAACACAACGCGCGGTTGATCCGCACCGCGTTATCCGCCGCCCTGGCCGCGCAAACCGCGTCGACTCAACTGCAATCCCAGCGCCTGGTGCTGCAGCGCCTGGCGTGCGATGCCGACGTGGTGCTGGACCTGCACTGTGACTTCGAAGCCGTGGCGCACCTCTACACCACGCCCGAGGCCTGGCCGCAGGTGGAGCCGCTGGCGCGTTACCTGGGGTCGGAGGCCAACCTGCTGGCCACCGATTCCGGCGGGCAGTCCTTTGATGAATGTTTCACCCTGGTGTGGTGGCAGTTGCAGCAACGCTTCGGCACGCGCTTCCCGATCCCCATGGGCAGCTTTTCCGTGACCGTCGAATTGCGCGGCCAAGGCGATGTCAACCACGGCCTGGCGACCCTGGACTGCCAGGCGATCATCAATTACCTGACCCACCTCGGCGCGATTGAAGGCGACGCGCCAGCACAGCCCGCACTGCCCTACCCGGCCACGCCACTGGCAGGCGTGGAGCCTGTGACCACAGCGGTGGGCGGCTTGCTGGTGTTCCACGCCTTGCCGGGGGAATACCTGGAGGCCGGGCAGCTTATCGCCGAAATCATCGACCCTATCACCGACCGCGTAACGCCCGTGCATTGCCGCAATGCCGGCCTGCTTTACGCCCGCTCGCTGCGACGCATGGCCACCGCCGGGATGGTGATCAGCCATGTCGCCGGCGCAGAGGCCTACCGCAGCGGCTACCTACTTTCGCCTTGAGGATGCACGCCCCATGTACAAATTGACCGTTGAAGGCCTGCATAAAAGCTATGGCGACAATGAAGTGCTCAAAGGTGTCTCGCTCAAGGCCAAAACCGGCGACGTAATCAGCCTGATCGGCGCCAGCGGCTCGGGCAAGAGCACCTTCCTGCGCTGCATCAACTTCCTGGAAACCCCCAATGACGGCGCCATGACCCTGGATGGTCAAGTGATCCGCATGATCAGCGACCGCCACGGCATGCGCGTGGCCGACGATGCCGAGTTACAACGTTTGCGCACGCGGTTGGCCATGGTATTCCAGCACTTCAACCTGTGGAGCCACATGAGCGTGCTGGAAAACATCACCATGGCCCCGCGCCGCGTGCTGGGGTGCAGCAGGAAAGACGCCGAAGACCGCGCCCGCCGCTACCTGGATAAAGTCGGCCTGCCCGCGCGGGTGGCTGATCAATACCCGGCGTTCCTCTCCGGCGGCCAGCAGCAACGGGTCGCGATTGCCCGCGCCTTGGCGATGGAGCCCGAGGTGATGCTGTTCGATGAACCCACCTCGGCGCTGGACCCGGAGTTGGTGGGTGAAGTGTTGAAAGTGATCCAGGGCCTGGCCGAAGAAGGCCGCACCATGATCATGGTGACCCATGAAATGAGCTTCGCGCGCAAAGTCTCAAGCCAGGTGCTGTTCCTGCACCAGGGCCGCGTGGAAGAGCAAGGCGCGCCGGCGGATGTACTGGGCAATCCGAAGAGCGAGCGTCTGCAGCAATTCCTGAGCGGCAACTTGAAGTAAACCTTTGGGGCGCCTGGGGGGTCTGTGCATTAGAGCCTCCAGAGCGTCCGCTGCCGCATGGCAAAACCCGTCGACTTCGCCAAACAATGGTTTGCCACCCGCGGCTGGCGCCCGTTCGCCTTTCAGAAAGACGTGTGGAAGGCCGTCAAGGAGGGTCAGTCAGGCTTATTGCATGCCAGTACCGGCGCGGGTAAAACCTACGCGCTGTGGTTCGCAGCCCTCAATCGTTTCGCCGTAACGCGCCCACCCGCTACCGGCAAGCGCAAGCCTGCGGCCGAACCCCTGACCGTGCTGTGGATCACACCCATGCGTGCGTTGGCCGCCGACACCGCGCGTGCCCTCGAGGCGCCGTTGGCGGCATTGCAGATTCCCTGGAGCGTCGGCCTGCGCACGGGCGACACCAGCAGCAGCGAACGTGCGCGCCAGACCCGCCGCCAGCCCACCACGCTGATCACTACGCCGGAAAGCCTGACACTGATGCTCGCGCGCGCCGACAGCGAGGTCAGCCTGGGGCATCTGCGCATGGTGGTGGTGGATGAGTGGCACGAATTGATCGGCAATAAACGCGGCGTGCAACTGCAATTGGCGTTGGCACGGCTGCGGCGCTGGCACCCGGATTTGCTGGTGTGGGGTATTTCCGCAACCCTGGGTAATCAGGCGCACGCACTGGAGGTGTTGGTCCCACAGGGTGGCGGGATAAACGTGCAGGGGCAGACCGCCAAACAGCTACAAGTGGACACACTGCTGCCGCCCACTGCCGAACGCTTTCCCTGGGCCGGACATATCGGTTTGAAGATGCTGCCGCAAGTCGTGGCGCAAGTGGACTCGAGCAGCAGTTGCCTGGTATTCACCAACACCCGCGCGCAATCGGAAATCTGGTATCAGGCGTTGCTCGAGGCCAGGCCGGACTGGGCCGGCCTGATTGCGCTGCATCACGGTTCGCTGTCGCGGGAAACCCGTGACTGGGTGGAGCGTGCGTTGAAAGAAGGCCAACTCAAGGCGGTGGTGTGTACCTCAAGCCTGGACCTGGGCGTGGACTTTCTGCCGGTGGAACGAGTGCTGCAGATCGGTTCGGCCAAGGGTGTGGCGCGCCTGATGCAACGCGCCGGCCGCTCGGGGCATGCACCGGGGCGGCCGTCACGGGTGACATTGGTACCGACCCACAGCCTGGAGCTGGTGGAAGCCGCCGCCGCCCAGGATGCGATTGCCCAGCGGCGCATTGAAGCCCGCGAATCGCCGCACAAACCCTTGGATGTGCTGGTGCAGCATCTGGTCAGCATGGCCCTGGGCGGTGGGTTTACTCCCGACGCGCTGCTGGCGGAGGTACGCGGAGCCTGGGCCTATCGCGACCTGACCGACGCCGATTGGGCCTGGGCCCTGGCCTTCGTGCGCCATGGCGGGCTGTCGCTCACCGCCTATCCGGATTACCGCCGCGTCGAGCCCGACGAACAGGGCATCTGGCGCGTCCCCGATGCGCGCCTGGCACGCCGCCATCGCATGAGCGTGGGCACCATCGTCAGCGATGCGAGTATTCATCTGAAGTACTGGAGCAAGGGCGGCGGCGGCAAGAACCTGGGCAGTGTCGAGGAAGGCTTTATTGCACGGCTCAAGCCGGGGGATGGCTTTCTGTTCGCCGGGCGCCTGCTGGAGTTGGTGCGCGTGGAAAACATGACCGCCTATGTCCGCCGCAGCACCGCGAAAAAAGCCGCCGTGCCGCGCTGGAATGGCGGGCGCATGCCCCTTTCCAATGAATTGGCGCAGGCGGTGATCGAGCGCTTCGACGCGGCGGCTCAGGGTCGCTTCGAGGGGCCGGAAATGCGTGCGGTGCAGCCGCTGTTGCAGACGCAATTGCGCTGGTCCGGCCTGCCGACCCGCGACCACTTGCTGGCGGAGTTTCTCAAGTCACGCGAGGGCTGGCACCTGTTTCTCTACCCCTTCGCGGGGCGTCAGGTGCATCTGGGGCTGGCAAGTTTGCTGGCGTGGCGCGTCAGCCGGCGGCAACCCGTGACTTTTTCCATCGCGGTCAATGATTACGGGCTGGAGCTGCTGAGCGCCACCGAGGTGCACTGGCCGGATATCTTCAACGAGGCACTGCTCAGCCCGCAGGAGCTGCTGACGGATGTGGCAGAAAGCCTCAATGCCGGTGAACTGGCGTTGCGCCGCTTTCGCGAAATCGCGCGCATTGCCGGGCTGGTGTTCGCCGGCTATCCCGGTGCGCCGAAAAGTACTCGCCAGGTGCAGGCTTCCAGCGGGCTGTTCTTCGAAGTGTTCAAGCAATACGACCCGCAGAACCTGTTGCTGGCCCAGGCGGGGGAAGAAGTCCTGCGCAACGAACTCGACATTCAGCGCCTGGAGGAGACATTGCTGCGCCTGTCGGCGCTGCAACTGGACCTGCATGTGATCCAACGGCCTACGCCGCTGGCCTTCCCCCTGCTGGTGGAGCGGATGCGCGAAAGCCTGAGTTCCGAAAAACTCTCGGAACGCATTGCGCGGATGGTCAAGGACCTGGAAAAAATTGCGGACAAAGGAAAAGGTTAATGGCTTGTTCGATAACGCTTGAGGGTGAGCAGTTGTGGTTACTGGCGGACAAAGCGGTTTACTGGCCGGCGCGCCACAGCCTGTTGATCGCCGACGCTCACTTTGGCAAGGCTTCGGCCTACCGCAGCCTCGGGCAACCGGTCCCCCAGGGCACCACAAGCGAAAACCTGCAGCGCCTGGACCGGCTGCTGGCGGCGTTTCCCTGCAATGAGGTGATCTTTCTCGGCGACTTCCTCCACGGCCCCGGCTCCCACGCCAGCGGCACCCTGGGCGCGCTGAGGGCCTGGCGAGCGCGGCATGCCGAGTTGCCCATCACGTTGATTCGCGGCAACCACGATCAACGCGCTGGCGATCCGCCTGCCGACTTGGGCATTGAGGTGGTTTCCGAGCCTCTCTTAATGGGCCCGTTCGCGCTGCAGCACGAACCGGACGCCCACCCCAGCCATCATGTGCTGGCCGGGCATGTCCATCCGGTGTATCGCTTGCGCGGCAAAGGCCGGCAGAGCCTGCGCCTGCCGTGCTTCCAGATAGGCGATCGCGTCAGCCTGCTGCCGGCGTTTGGCGCATTTACCGGAGGGTATGCAGTGGAACAGGACAGTGAGCGCCGAATCTTCGTGATCGGCGATCACCAGGTATGGCCCGTTCAGTGAACGCCGGTTGGGCGTGCGTGGATCAGGCCACGGGCGCGGGTGGTGGCTCATCCGGCAGGGTCGGCTCACCAGGTTCGGTAGGTTGCGGATAGTCCGGCTCAGGTTGGCCGGGAATGCCGCCCGCATAAGCAGGGTCGGCCATCAAGGACCAGGCCAGAACACCAATCTGGTTGGGTTCAAGCCGGGCAAGTTCTGCGCTGATTCGCGGGTTGATCTTCATAAGGCACTCCTCAAGCGTGGCTCGACGCGTTTCACACGCGCCGAGGCAGTACACCTAGATAGAGTCACTTTCTGCAGACTAATTCCCTTTAAGCGTAGGAGCTTTCTATCAAGCGCGTGGGAGAGTAACGCCGCGCTGGCCCTGGTACTTGCCCGCACGGTCCTTATAGGACACTTCACATGCCTCGTCGGACTGCAGGAACAGCATCTGTGCCACGCCTTCGTTGGCGTAGATTTTCGCCGGCAAGGTGGTGGTGTTGGAGAACTCCAGGGTCACGTGGCCTTCCCACTCGGGTTCCAGCGGCGTGACGTTGACGATGATGCCGCAACGGGCATAAGTGCTTTTACCCAGGCAGATGGTCAATACGTCCCGTGGAATACGGAAGAATTCCACGGTGCGGGCCAGGGCGAAGGAGTTTGGCGGGATGATGCATACGTCGCTCTTGACGTCGACGAAGCTTTTTTCGTCGAAGTTCTTCGGATCGACGATCGCCGAGTTGATATTGGTGAACACCTTGAATTCATCGGCGCAACGCACGTCGTAGCCATAGCTGGAAACCCCGTACGAAATCACGCGTTCGTCACCTTCGCCACGAATCTGGCGCTCGACGAACGGTTCGATCATGCCGTGTTCCTGCGCCATGCGGCGAATCCACTTGTCCGATTTGATGCTCATGGCGGTGTCCTGAATAGCGAGGTGGAAAAATTCTGTGGGGCATCTTACCGGGGCCGGCGGTGGGGTTCAAAGGGCGCACCGCTTTTAATGACGAATGCACCGGTGTCCATAACCCCCAGCCAACGGGGCCGGGGCTCCTGGCGCAGTTTTACGGGACAATAAATACCACCGCCAGTGACGAAATTAGAGAAACCTGCGGAAATACCATTGGCACGTTCCGGAAAAAGGGTTAAGGTGGCGTCACTGTGTTGCTTGTGTCACTGAGAATCTCTACACGATATGTTGAATTTCGATCCAACCATCTCCAAGAATTTTTCCTGCTCTTTGCACTCAGTCTCGGCCAGGGCTTTTCCTGAGTCGCAGTTAACTTTGTTCAAGGAGTTACACCATGTCTAATCGCCAAACTGGTACCGTTAAGTGGTTCAACGATGAAAAAGGCTTCGGCTTCATCACTCCACAATCCGGTGACGACCTGTTCGTTCACTTCAAAGCTATCCAATCCGACGGCTTCAAAAGCCTGAAAGAAGGCCAACAGGTTTCTTTCATCGCTACCCGCGGTCAGAAAGGCATGCAAGCTGAAGAAGTTCAAGTTATCTAACTTGTACTGACTTAGTCGAAAAGACCCCGCCCTCAAAAGCGGGGTTTTTTTATGCCTGGGAAAATGTAGGAGGGGGCTTGCCCCCGATAGCGGTGTGTCAGTCGAAGCCTATATCGACTGAAGCGCCGCCATCGGGGGCAAGCCCCCTCCCACATTCAAGCCTTCAAGCAGGGTCGTTATTGAAACAACGACTCACTCGACAAGCCGTTCTTCTCCAGGATCTCGCGCAAGCGCTTGAGACCTTCTACCTGAATCTGCCGAACCCGCTCACGGGTCAGGCCGATCTCCAGGCCTACGTCCTCCAGGGTACTGCTCTCATGGCCGCGCAGGCCGAAGCGGCGAATCACCACCTCACGCTGCTTGTCCGTGAGTTCCGACAGCCACTGGTCGATGCTTTGGGACAAATCGTCGTCCTGCAACAGTTCGCAAGGATCCGTCGGACGATCATCCGTCAGGGTGTCCAGCAGGGTTTTATCCGAATCCGGACCCAGCGAGACGTCAACCGAAGACACGCGCTCGTTCAGGCCGAGCATGCGCTTGACCTCCCCTACCGGTTTTTCCAGCAGGTTGGCGATTTCTTCGGGCGAAGGTTCATGATCGAGTTTCTGTGTCAGCTCCCGTGCTGCCCGCAGGTAGACGTTGAGCTCCTTGACCACATGGATCGGCAACCGGATCGTGCGGGTCTGATTCATGATCGCCCGTTCGATGGTCTGGCGAATCCACCAGGTGGCGTAGGTCGAGAAGCGAAAGCCCCGCTCAGGGTCGAACTTCTCCACCGCCCGGATCAAGCCCAGGTTGCCCTCCTCGATCAAGTCCAGCAGCGACAATCCGCGATTGACGTAGCGTCGGGCGATTTTAACCACCAGGCGCAGGTTGCTTTCAATCATGCGTTTGCGCCCAGCCGGATCACCCTTCTGCGACAGACGCGCAAAATGGACTTCTTCTTCGGGGGTAAGCAGAGGGGAAAAGCCGATTTCATTGAGGTACAACTGGGTCGCATCGAGCGCCCGGGTGTAGTCGATGTACTTGTGTTGCTTTAACGCGGAGGAGTTCTTGGATTTGGTGCGAACCGAGGGGGGTGAAGCCCTCTCATTATCTGACATCGTTTCCGTAGCGATGCCGGTCTCCATAAGGAGAACCTCATCGTCGATGTCAAACTCCGGCGCTTCTTTACTGAGAGCCATTGTTATAGTCCTTTGGTGAGTTCGACCTCAAGCTCAAGCGACGCCTTTATCCTTGGCAACGCTGGAGCCTGTTCCTTCTACGTGAGGGAACAGGCTGGCAACACATCAACGACGGGGTAGGAATTGCAGTGGATCTACAGGTTTGCCCTGACGGCGAATCTCAAAGTGCAGTTTCACCCGGTCTGTCCCCGTTGAACCCATTTCGGCAATCGTCTGTCCGACCTTGACCTGCTGCCCCTCCCGAACCAACAACCTGCGGTTATGACCGTAGGCACTGACGTAGGTATCGCTGTGTTTGATGATGACCAGCTCGCCGTAGCCCCGTAGACCACTCCCGGCGTACACCACTGTCCCATCAGACGCAGCCAAAACAGGCTGTCCCAAATCCCCGGCGATATCAATGCCTTTATTCAAACTGCCGTTTGAAGAGAATTTTCCAATCAACACACCGTTTGAGGGCCATCCCCATCCGGTCGGCGCAGGCCCCGCAGGAGGCAATGGCGCGGGTGCCGGCTTGCTCGCCACCGAAGGCGAGGCGGTGCCGGCCGGCCGTGTGAATACGGTGGTTTTGCTCGAGGAGGAAGACGAAGAACCGGACTTTGTCACAACTGCCGTAGGGGCCGAACCGGTGCGACCGTCAAAACGAATCGTCTGCCCCGGATGTATCGTATAAGGCAGGGGAATGTTGTTACGAGCTGCAAGTGCCTTGTAATCCCAACCGTAACGGAAGGCAATCGAGAACAACGTGTCGCCCTTGCGTACAACGTACTGGCCCGTGGTCACCATCGGCTTTTGCGGTGCCGCATTCGTGCGGTCGACCACCCGCGCACCACCGGATGGCGTGCTCGAACAGGCGGCCAGTAAGGAACTCAAGACAAGGCCAAGCACCAGTCGCTGAAAGCTTGTTTTACTCATTCGCTGCGCAGGACCTGTGAGACTCACCCGCCGCTCCCTTTGTGGTGGCTGAACATTAACGCCCGTATCAGGCTTGAAATATGACGCAAGTATAACTGGGCACTGGCTTTTTACCGGCACACGGATGAAACGAAAAATTCATCGTGTTTAATGCCGGCTCTCACCCTTGTTGAATCTATAGACCCCGCTGTAAGACACATCCGCGTCTATGGAATTCACTAACAGGGAATAAATGTCAGGCCAGCGGGCCATTGAGCAACGGCACGAACCGCACGGCGCCAAGTACATGCCGGGAAAAGCCGTCGTCCTCCCGAATGATGAGCATCAATTGTTGCACTTCGCCGGAGCCCACCGGGATGACCAGTCGACCGCCAGGCGCCAACTGGTCCAGCAACGCTTGCGGCACATCGGTGGCCACTGCAGTCACGATGATGCCGTTGTAGGGCGCCAATGCAGGCCAGCCTTCCCAGCCATCCCCCCAACGAAACACCACGTTACGCAGGTTCAGCTCCACCAGGCGCTCCTTGGCGCGGTCCTGCAGCACCTTGATGCGCTCAACCGAGAACACCCGCTCGACCAACTGGGACAACACGGCGGTCTGGTAGCCGGATCCGGTGCCGATTTCCAGCACCTTGTCCAATGGCCCTGCGGCCAGCAACAGTTCGCTCATGCGCGCGACCATATAGGGCTGGGAGATGGTCTGGTTGTGGCCGATCGGCAGCGCGGTGTCTTCGTAGGCGCGGTGTGCCAGGGCTTCGTCGACAAACAGGTGCCGAGGCGTGCGCCGTATCACTTCCAGCACCTGCGCATTGGACAGGCCTTCTTCGTACAGACGCTGGATCAAACGCTCGCGGGTGCGCTGGGAGGTCATCCCGATGCCACGGCGCAGCAGGTCGTCTTGTTCACGAGCCATCAGCGCAGTCCCTCCAGCCAGCCATCCAGACCACTGAAGGCATCACTGAAGGTGCGATCGAATTGCAACGGGGTAATCGATACATAACCTTGCATCACCGCATGAAAGTCCGTGCCCTCACCACCATCCTCGGCGTCGCCGGCCGCCGCGATCCAATAGCCTTCCCTGCCACGCGGGTCGACCACCTTCAAGGGGGCCGCCGCACGGGCACGGTGCCCCAGCCGCGTCAGCTGGATGCCGCGAATATGGTCCAGAGGCAGGTTGGGAATATTGACGTTGAGCACGGTGCGCGGCGGCAGGTCCAGGGAACCGTGCGCCTCCACCAGCTTGCGCGCGTAATACGCCGCCGTGGCCAAGTTATCCAGTTGCCGGGAGGCGAAGGAAAACGCGAACCCGATCCCACCCAGAAAGCGCCCTTCGAGGGCTGCCGCCACGGTGCCGGAATACAGCACATCGTCGCCCAGGTTCGCACCCAGGTTGATGCCCGACACCACCAGGTCCGGCGCGTGCTCCAGCAGGCTGTTGATCGCCAGGTGCACACAGTCGGTGGGCGTGCCGTTCACGCTGATAAAGCCATTGGCCAGGACCTTGGGGTGCAACGGACGGTCGAGCGTCAGCGAACTGCTGGCGCCGCTCTTGTCCTGGTCGGGGGCAACCACCACGCACTCGGCGTAATCCGCCAGCGCAGCATGAAGCGCGGCGAGACCGGGTGCGGTGGCACCGTCATCGTTTGATATCAGAATACGCATGGGTTGTCCGTCGGCCCCACCGGCACCAGATCAACAAGCTCGCGCACCAATACAGTGGCAAAGCATCCGGCCGGCAGGACGAATTCCAATTGCAGAATGTCAGGCCCGGGATAATGCCACGTCAACCCGCCAATGGGCAGTCGCAGAATGCGACGTTCTTGGCTCATGCCCGCATTCACTAGCCAATCACGCAGGTCAGCTTCTGCGGCGGCGACAGATTGTTCCAGTTCGTACGTAGGACCCTTCGCCGGCGACTCACCCTCGCCCCACTGCGGGCCGGTGGGGTGCAGGTCCAGGATCGCCAGGCGCGGATCGCTGCATTCAGCCTCCCCGGCCGGGAAAAAGCTGCGGCTGTCGGTGAAGGCGAGCAGGTCGCCGACCTGGGCGCGTTGCCACGAGCCGTCAGCGACGCGTGCCGCCAACACTTTGTTGAACAGAAAGCTTCGGGCGGTGGACAGCAGCCGCGAACGCACATTGCGCTGTTCCGGCAAGGCCTTGCGCGCAGCCCAGTCACGGGCATCGACGACATTGCCGCCGTTGTGGCCAAAGCGCTGGGCGCCGAAATAGTTGGGAATGCCGTGCCGGGCAATCAATTGCAGGCGCGCATCGAGGGCGGCGGTATCACCGGCCAACTGGGTCAGGCGCAAGGTGAAGCCGTTGGCTGCATGGGCGCCGCGCTGCAGCTTGCGTTTGTGCCGGGCGGTTTTCAGGATCCTGAGGGTGTCGTTCTCGGCGGCACTCATGTCCGGGTCGGCCTTGCCGGGCAGTTGCACGCTGAACCACTGGCGGGTCAACGCCTGGCGATCCTTGAGCCCGGCATAGCTGACGGTGCGCAACGGCACGCCCGCCGCCTTGGCGATACGCCGCGCCGCTTCCTCGGTATTCAGGCCGCGCTTCTCCACCCACAACCACAAGTGTTCGCCCTCGCCGGTCAGCGGGATGTCGAGCACTTCGTCTACCTGGAAATCTTCGGCAGTGGCCTTCAGCACCGCGCTGCCCAAGGCCTCGCCATAGGCTCGCGGGCCGAGTAATTCAAATTCGTTCATGCGCGCAGCAACAAGGCGACGGAGTGCACGGCGATGCCCTCTTCACGACCGGTGAACCCGAGCTTTTCGGTGGTGGTGGCTTTCACGTTGACTTGGTCCAATTCTATTTGCAGGTCTGCGGCAATCAGGGCACGCATGGATTCGATGTGCGGGGCCATTTTTGGCGCCTGGGCCACGATGGTGTTATCAACGTTACCGACTTTCCAGCCCCTGGCATGGATCAAACCCACGACATGGCGCAGCAGGACACGACTGTCCGCACCCTTGAAGGTTGGATCGGTGTCCGGAAAATGCTTGCCGATATCACCCAACGCCGCTGCGCCGAGCAATGCATCGCTCAAGGCGTGCAGGACAACGTCGCCGTCGGAATGAGCCAGCAGCCCATGATGATGCGCGATACGCACGCCGCCCAAAGTGATGAAATCGCCTTCAGCGAAACGGTGCACATCGTAGCCGTGGCCAATACGCATAAAAAAACGCCCCGATTTAATTCAGGGCGTGATTCTACCTACTTTTGCCTCACATTAACCGAGCAAAGCACGACCATGATGGCGCAAATGGTCATCGATGAAGCTGGCGATAAAGAAGTAGCTGTGGTCATAGCCAGGTTGCAGGCGCAGTTCCAGCGGATGGCCGGCGGCCTTGGCCGCTTGCTGCAGGGCCTCGGGCTTGAGCTGCACGGCGAGGAAATCGTCGCGATCGCCCTGGTCCACCAGCAGCGGCAACTGTTCCGAGGCTTCGCTGATCAGTACGCAGGCATCCCATTCACGCCACTTCGAGCGCTCCTCTCCCAGGTAATGGGAAAAGGCTTTCTGGCCCCAGGGACAATCCATCGGATTGCTGATCGGCGAAAACGCCGACACTGACTGGTAACGCCCGGGGTTGCGCAGCGCACAGACCAACGCACCGTGGCCGCCCATCGAGTGACCGCTGATGCCGCGCTTGTCCGAAGCCGGGAAGTGCGCTTCCACCAGCGCCGGCAATTCCTGCACCACGTAGTCATGCATCCGATAATGCCTGGCCCAGGGTTGCTGGGTGGCATTGAGGTAAAAACCCGCGCCGAGGCCGAAGTCCCAGGCATTGTCCGGGTCATCGGCAACACCGGGGCCGCGCGGGCTGGTATCCGGTGCCACGATGATCAAGCCCAGCTCGGCGGCCATGCGCTGGGCGCCGGCCTTCTGCATGAAGTTCTCGTCGGTGCAGGTCAGGCCGGACAGCCAATACAGCACCGGCAGCTTGCCGCCCTGCTCCGCTTGCGGCGGCAGGTAGACCGCGAAGGTCATGTCGCAATCGAGCACATCGGAGTGATGCTTATAGCGTTTGTGCCAGCCGCCGAAGCTTTTCTGGCAGGACAGGTTTTCCAGACTCATGGCCGACCTCAGAAATGGATGACGGTACGAATGCTCTTGCCTTCATGCATCAGGTCAAACGCTTTGTTGATGTCTTCCAGGCCCATGGTGTGGGTGATGAAGGTGTCCAGCGGAATCTCGCCGGTCTGGGCCATGTCCACGTAGCTTGGCAATTCGCTGCGTCCGCGTACGCCGCCGAATGCCGACCCGCGCCAGACGCGACCGGTCACCAGTTGGAAAGGACGGGTGGAAATTTCCTGGCCGGCGCCGGCCACGCCGATGATCACTGACTCACCCCAGCCTTTGTGGCAGCACTCCAGGGCCGCACGCATCAGTTGAACATTGCCGATGCATTCGAAGGAAAAGTCCACGCCGCCATCGGTCAAATCGACAATCACGTCCTGGATCGGGCGGTCGTAGTCTTTCGGGTTGATGCAGTCGGTAGCACCCAGTTGCTTGGCGATTTCGAATTTGGCCGGGTTGATGTCGATGGCAATGATGCGACCCGCCTTGGCTTTCACCGCGCCAATCACCGCCGACAGACCGATACCGCCCAGACCGAAGATGGCCACGGTGTCGCCCGGCTTGACCTTGGCGGTGTTGAGCACCGCACCGATACCGGTGGTGACGCCGCAACCGAGCAGGCAGACTTTTTCCAGCGGCGCTTCTTTAGAAATCTTGGCCACCGAAATTTCCGGCAGCACGGTGTACTCGGAAAACGTCGAGGTGCCCATGTAGTGGAAAATCGGCTCGCCTTTGTAGGAGAAACGCGTGGTGCCGTCAGGCATCAAGCCTTTGCCCTGAGTGGCACGGATGGCCTGGCAGAGGTTGGTCTTGCCTGACAGACAGAATTTGCACTTGCCGCATTCCGGGGTGTACAGCGGGATCACATGGTCGCCAACGGCAACCGAGGTCACGCCTTCACCAATGGCCTCGACCACTGCACCGCCTTCATGACCCAGAATCGACGGGAAGATGCCTTCCGGGTCCGCGCCCGACAGCGTGTAGGCGTCGGTGTGACACACGCCGGAGGCGACCACGCGCAACAGCACTTCACCCGCCTTGGGCATGGCGACATCGACTTCCACGATCTCGAGAGGTTTATTGGCTTCGAAGGCTACGGCGGCGCGGGACTTGATCATCCGGGTTTCTCCATGGAGTTGAACATTGATGGAATGAGTGTAAACCATGGCTTATTGATTAATAATCCAGGCAAAAGCAAAACATTATTGCCATATGGGGACAATCAACGTGTTGGAAAACCGCTGGGAAGGCATCGATGAGTTCGTCGCCGTGGCCGAATGCAGCCAATTCACGGCAGCGGCCGAGCGCCTGGGGGTGTCGTCGTCCCATATCAGCCGCCAGGTGGCGCGCCTGGAAGAACGCCTGCAAACGCGACTGCTGTATCGCAGTACGCGCAAGGTGACGCTGACCGAAGCGGGCCAGACCTTCCTGCACCACTGTCAACGTTTGCAGGACGGTCGCGAAGAAGCCCTGCGTGCAGTGGGCGACCTGACCAGCGAACCCAAGGGCATGTTGCGCATGACCTGCGCGGTGGCCTATGGCGAACGTTTTATCGTGCCCCTCGTCACAAGGTTCATGGCGCTCTATCCGCAGTTGCGGGTCGATATCGAGCTGAGCAACCGCCCGCTGGACCTGGTGCACGAAGGCCTCGACCTGGCGATTCGCCTCGGGCGCCTGCAAGACTCGCGCATGGTCGCCAGTCGCCTGGCCCCTCGGCGCATGTACCTGTGCGCGTCACCTTCCTACCTCGAACGGTATGGTCGGCCACATAGCTTGTCGGAACTGAGTCGGCACAACTGCCTGATCGGCAGTTCGGATATCTGGCAACTGGCCCAGGACGGACGCGAATTTTCCCAGCGGGTGCAGGGCAACTGGCGCTGCAACAGTGGACAGGCGGTGCTGGATGCAGCGCTGCAAGGTGTGGGGTTATGCCAGTTGCCGGACTATTACGTACTGGAGCATTTGCAACACGGGACGCTGGTGTCGTTGCTCGAGGCCCACCAACCGCCAAATACCGCGGTGTGGGCGCTGTACCCGCAGCAACGGCATTTGTCGCCGAAAGTCAGGAAGCTGGTGGATTTTCTCAAGGAAGGCTTGGGTGACCATCCGGTTTATCGAGCATAAACAATTACCGCCCGTGTATTGCCTGGTTAGCGGTCAATAGCCGCTTTGACTGCACAAACCAGGCAAGCCGATGACGTCCAACGCCCAACAGCTCCAGCATATCAATCACTTTGTCCGCAAGGTCCTGGCGGACTTTCCAGTGCCCAGCGCCATTGCCGCTCAATTGCTGTGTGAGCATCTGCAACCGTTCAGCCAGGAAACACTGGATCCGGACACCACATTCCTGACCACGCTTGAATACAACACCGACCACCCCAACGCGGCGTATAACGCACAGATCGTCCAATCCATGAGCCTGACCGAGGCCATGATCTGCAATGCCCCCCATGCCCCAGGCGGCATGATCAACACCACGGGTTTTTCCACCACCGCGCCTTACTTCACGATCGTGACCGAACTGCCGCGCCTGATGGATAACCGCATACCGCAAATGTTCAACGAAGAGTTCATTACGTCCGGCTGGATACCGCCCAGGCGTTATGAAGCGCTCTACCGGCAAAGCGACCCTCAGGTCTACGATCCGACTACCCAATTGGCGATTGCGCCTGCCGTTCTCAGGAGGGTCATCGATTCAAGCCACTTCGAACACACCTACGACAAGGCCGTCACACTGTTCTGGGACGAGCATCGGGACAACTACACCACCCTGATGCGTATCGCATTCACCAAGGCCTACCTCCATCAGTACGCAGAATTCACCCTCACCCTGGCAGAACGGCAGCTGGCCGCCCGAGCGGCAGGTATCGGCGTCGACAAGGACGCCGGCAACCTGACCCTCGAAGACTTCCAGGCGCCCTACTCACCGGATGCAAACCTGACCGTACGGGTGCTGCGCATCCATCAATTCGAAGCCACCGACATCCTCACGATTACCGACAACCAGAGCCAGATCACGCTGGCGTACATCCCGGGAAACTCCTCGCCCATCCATGGTTTCAATACCCCGAAAGACATGCGCAGTGCGCTGGTGAAACTGGCCGGGGATCCGACCCTGCGCAAAGCCCTGACCAACCACTTTGAACCCGACTCGGTTGACTCCGGCCTGCTCTACAGGGGTGTCGAGGAAGCATTGATCGGCATGGCGATGTACCCGAAATCCTCCAGCCCTCCCGGTTTTTTCAACAGTTTGTTGCACAACGGCTATTGGGACCCGGAGCAATACATCAATAACCCGCTGTATCCGGCGCTCAGAAGTGACCCATTTGCGTTCATCGCACGCCAGATCCGCACTCGCATTGCCAAGCTGGCGGCAAAAACCATTGTCTCGCCTCTGGACACGTTCAAGGCCGATACCCTCGACGTTCTGGAAAAGGCCTGCATGCTGGCGATCCCCGTGGCGCTGACCATGGGCGCGGCGTTGCTGGCGGAGTTTTGCTTCGTGACATCGGGCTTGACTGCAATGGCCATCGGCGCCGATGACGTGATCAAGAACAAACCCCACGCCGTCGAGCGCATTGTGTTCGGCGCCTTGAACGCGCTCCCGGTGGTTATCCACGGCATCGGTAAAGGGGTGAGCAATTTTGAGACGTTGCGACCTGGGCTTGGCCAGGCCACGCGGGCAGAGGAAGGCCAGATCAGTGTCCGGGTCATGACTGAAGCCCCCGCGTCGGCCGAAACCGAGACTCGCCCCCTGATCGCTACGACCGCCCCCAGTGGCTTGCAGAGCGTCAGGATTCAGGGCGAGACCTTCCTGACCTACAAAAAACCGAATGCCGGGGGCCTTTTCGAGTTATTCGTAAACAATCCAGAAGCCCCGGAAAAGATCCAATCCACCGGTCTCTACGCGATTCAAAGCGCCGACCTGCAATGGCGACGTGCCGGGCTGGCCGGAGGCGGGGCATTTCGCAATGCCTGGCAACGGGTTTACACACTGTTCGGCGGCGCCGAGAACGCAAGCTTCTTCAGCCTCTACGAGATGCCTGCGCACGTTCGCGAGACGCTCGTGGAAATGCTCACTGACACCAGCTTGTTTTCGGAAGACTTCGAACCCGTCGGCACGGCTGCACAATCGATCAACAGCACCCGGAAACTGTTTTTCGAGAAAAGAAGCCAATTAAACCGCGATTCGGCGATCTTCTTTAACCGCCTGCCCTATTCACCCCTGCAGCCGGTACTCCCGCGCTTGAGCTTGAACGAGCCGCAGCAAAGCATTATCGAGAAATTGCTGCGCGCCAGTGATGGCCTCGTGATCGGCGAAAGCCACAGCGCCGAATCGAGCAAAGCCTTTCTGATCGACAACATGCAGCTACTCGCCAGCCAGGGCGTCAAACGCCTCTACTTCGAACATCTGCTGACGGATGTGCATATTCCGATGCTGAGGGCGTTTTACCGGTCCAAGAACGCACCGATGGCCGAGGAGCTGACAAATTTTCTGAACGGGATCTACCCATTGCCCCAAAACCGTTATTACTCATTCAGACACGTCGTGAGCACAGCCCGAGACGCCGGGATCAAGGTTCAGCCGATCGACTGCATCGTGAGCTACATACTTCGCGATATGCGCGACAGCAGGGGCACCCTGCGCCAGCGGATGATGAACTATTACGCCACCGAGGTGATCCAGTGGGTCCAGACCTTCAAGCGCAGACCCGGAAAATGGATCGCACTGGTGGGCGATACCCATACCAATACCTTCAAGGGTATCCCTGGGCTGGCAGAACTCACCGGCAGCATCGGCCTGCGGATAGAAGATAGAGTGGGCGCCCAACCTTTAGGCATCGAAGTCGACCCGGGGCGCACTGCCAGCCTGGGCCTCAATAAAGGGGAAGGCACAGTCAAAGCCAATCTGGTGTTGCGCGTTGATCCTGCCGTCTTGCAGTCTTCAGTGGAACCACAGCCCGGCCCTTCGCACAGTCGAGTGATGTCGTCGGCCGAGACATTGCTGACGCAACCGGGCCAATTCACGCTCCGCGAGGCCAGCCACATTGACTATCGGTCCCGACGTGGGGAACTGCGCAATGTCAGGATCAATAGCCAGAAGGGCCGGTACTTCATCGAGGCGTCCGGCTGGTCTATCGACCAGAAGCCATTCGACAGCATTGAGGCATTGGTCAGCGAGCTGAGAACCCAGCCCGGGATGCGGCAAGTCTACCGCTAAGGGTCAGGACCCTTGATAACCCCGGCGCTGACGCAGCCATTCGAGGTCTTCGGGGCGGGTGACCTTGATGTTGTCCGCACGCCCTTCGACCAGCCGCGGCGCCTGGCCGGACCATTCCATGGCCGAGGCTTCGTCGGTGATCATGGCATCGGCAACCAGGCTGTCGGCCAGGGCGCGGTGCAAGGCACCCAGGCGGAACATCTGCGGCGTGTACGCCTGCCAGATCAGGCGACGGTCGACGGTTTCCACCACGCGGCCCTGCTTGTCGACACGCTTTAAGGTGTCGCGAGCGGGCACCGCCAGCAGACCGCCCACCGGGTCGTCCGCCAGTTCAGCCAACAGCTTGTCGAGGTCGTCACGGTTCAGATTGGGCCGCGCGGCATCGTGCACCAACACCCAGTCGTCATCACTGGCGCCCAGGGCGTTGAGATGCAGCAGCGCGTTGAGCACCGAGCCCGAGCGTTCCGAGCCACCGTCCGCACGCTGGATACGCGGGTCGGTGGCGCACGACAGGGTGGGCCAATAGGGATCATCGACAGCCAGACTGACCACCAGGCCCTTGAGCGATGGATGGTCGAGAAAACAGCCGAGGCTGTGTTCGAGAATAGTGCGCCCGCCCAGTTGCAGGTATTGCTTGGGACGGTCCGCGGCCATACGGGCACCGACGCCCGCGGCAGGAATCACGGCCCAGAAGGCCGGTAAATCAGCGTTCATTGGGCCAACTGGTAGAGGGTCTCGCCCTCCTTGACCATGCCCAACTCATGGCGAGCCCGCTCTTCAACGGTCTCCGTACCTTTTTTCAGCTCCAGCACTTCAGCATCGAGGACGCGGTTGCGCTCCAGCAGGCGTTCGTTTTCGGCGTGCTGGTCGGCAATTTGCTGGGTCAGCTCTTCCACCTGCGCAAAGCTGCCATTACCGACCCATAGGCGGTACTGCAGGCCAGCCAGCAACAAGAGCAAGACGAGGAACAACCAATTGGGACTGCGCATCGAAATCCGGGTATCCAGTGAAAAAAGACCGTCATGCAAACCTTTTGCAGCAACTGATAGCACGAAGCCTGGAAAAACCAGGCTTGTGCTTGTCAGTCAGCAGATTAGCGCCGAAATGCCCACTGTCGTGAGATTTCCGACGCAATCCGCCGACTTTTTACCATTTACTGCTCAGCCGCGAAACTCGCCGCGACCGTTGTACTTGGCTTTACCCGCCAATTGCTCTTCGATGCGCAGCAATTGGTTGTACTTGGACACACGGTCCGAACGGCACAGGGAACCGGTCTTGATCTGGCCCGCCGAGGTCCCCACGGCCAGGTCGGCAATGGTGGAATCTTCGGTTTCGCCGGAGCGGTGGGAGATCACGGCAGTGTAACCCGCAGCCTTGGCCATCTGGATGGCTTCCAGGGTTTCGGTCAGGGTGCCGATCTGGTTGAACTTGATCAGGATCGAGTTGGCGATCTTCTTGTCGATGCCCTCTTTCAGGATCTTGGTGTTGGTCACGAACAGGTCGTCGCCTACCAACTGGATTTTCTCGCCGATCTTGTCGGTGAGGATTTTCCAGCCGTCCCAGTCGGACTCGTCCAGGCCGTCTTCGATCGAGATGATCGGGTAGCGCTCGGTCAGGCCCTTGAGGTAGTCGGCGAAACCTTCGGAGTTGAACACCTGGCCTTCGCCGGACAGGTTGTATTTACCGTCTTCATAGAATTCGCTGGCGGCGCAGTCCAGGGCCAGGGTCACGTCGGTGCCCAGCTTGTAGCCGGCGTTGGCCACGGCTTCGGAGATCACTTTCAGTGCATCTTCGTTGGACGCCAGGTTGGGCGCGAAACCACCTTCATCACCCACCGCAGTGCTCAGGCCACGGGCCTTCAGCACAGCCTTGAGGTGATGGAAAATCTCGGTGCCCATGCGCAGGCCTTCGGAGAAGGTCTTGGCGCCCACTGGCTGCACCATGAATTCCTGGATATCGACGTTGTTATCAGCGTGCTCGCCACCGTTGATGATGTTCATCATCGGCACCGGCATCGAGTACACGCCCGGAGTGCCGTTCAGGTTGGCGATGTGCGCGTACAACGGCAGGTCCTGATCCTGGGCAGCCGCCTTGGCAGCGGCCAGGGAGACGGCGAGGATCGCATTGGCGCCGAGGCTGCCTTTGTTTTCGGTGCCGTCGAGCTTGATCATCGCGTGGTCCAGGGCTTTCTGGTCCAGCGGGTCCTTGCCCAGCAACAGATCACGGATCGGGCCGTTGATGTTGGCTACTGCCTTGAGTACACCCTTGCCCAGGTAACGGCTCTTGTCGCCATCACGCAGTTCCAGCGCTTCACGGGAACCTGTGGAAGCACCGGACGGCGCGCAGGCGCTGCCGATGATGCCGTTATCGAGAAGCACATCGGCTTCGACGGTGGGGTTGCCACGGGAGTCGAGAACTTCACGACCTTTGATGTCGACGATTTTTGCCATTGTTGTAAACACTCCAAAGTTGACGAAAACGACGCAGCTGAAGGAAATCTTTTGACCGACCGCAAGGGTGGAACAACAGGGCAGGCTTGCAGACGACAAGGCCCAGGCCTGGGGCCTGAGCATAAAGCGTGGGAAATTCTACCGGAGAAACGCCGCTTACGCGGTCTCTACCGTCGGAAAACTCTTGACCAGCTCGTCCAACTGCTTGAGCTGGGCCAGGAACGGCTCCAGCTTGTCCAGGCGCAGGGCACAAGGGCCGTCGCACTTGGCGTTGTCCGGGTCCGGGTGGGCTTCCAGGAACAGGCCGGCCAGGGACTGGCTCATGCCCGCCTTGGCCAGGTCGGTGACCTGGGCACGACGCCCACCGGCGGAGTCCGAGCGACCACCGGGCATTTGCAGCGCGTGGGTCACGTCGAAGAACACCGGGTATTCGAACTGTTTCATGATGCCGAAACCGAGCATGTCCACCACGAGGTTGTTGTAGCCGAAGCTCGAACCACGCTCGCAGAGGATCAACTGGTCGTTACCCGCTTCCACGCATTTGCTCAGGATATGCTTCATTTCCTGAGGTGCGAGGAACTGGGCTTTCTTGATGTTGATCACAGCGCCGGTCCTGGCCATCGCGACAACGAGGTCGGTCTGGCGCGACAGGAAGGCCGGCAGCTGGATGATGTCGCACACCTCGGCAACCACGGCAGCCTGCTCAGGCTCGTGGACGTCGGTGATGATCGGCACGCCGAAGGCTTGCTTGATGTCCTGGAAGATCCGCATGCCTTCTTCGAGACCCGGGCCGCGATAGGAGGTCACTGACGAACGGTTGGCCTTGTCGAAGCTGGCCTTGAACACATAAGGGATACCCAGTTTCTGGGTAACCCGCACGTACTCTTCACAGACCTGCATCGCCATGTCGCGGCTTTCCAGCACGTTCATGCCGCCGAACAGCACCATGGGCTTGTCGTTGGCAATTTCGATGTCGCCTACGCGAATGATCTTCTGGGCCATCAGGGTTATGCCTTCTTCTGATGTTGCGTCAGTGCAGCTTTGACGAAACCGCTGAACAACGGATGACCGTCGCGCGGCGTCGAGGTGAACTCAGGGTGGAACTGGCAGGCCACGAACCACGGGTGATCCGGCGCCTCGACCACTTCAACCAACGCGCCATCGCCGGAGCGACCGGAGATTTTCAGGCCGGCCTCTTTGATTTGCGGCAGCAGGTTGTTGTTCACTTCGTAGCGATGACGGTGACGCTCGACGATCACGTCCTTGCCGTAGCAATCGTGAACCAGCGAGCCCGGCTCCAGCAGGCAATCCTGCGCGCCAAGGCGCATGGTGCCGCCCAGGTCGGAGCTTTCGGTACGGGTTTCGACGGCGCCGGTGGCGTCTTCCCACTCGGTGATCAGGCCCACGACCGGATGGCCGCTGGTGTGATCGAACTCGGTGGAGTTGGCGTCTTTCCAGCCCATCACGTTACGGGCGAACTCGATAACGGCCACTTGCATGCCCAGGCAGATACCCAGGTAAGGCACCTTGTTCTCGCGAGCGTATTGCACGGCAGTGATCTTGCCTTCCACGCCACGCAGGCCGAAACCGCCGGGAACCAGGATCGCGTCCACGCCTTCAAGCAGCGCGGTGCCCTGGTTCTCGATGTCTTCGGAATCGATGTAGCGCAGGTTGACCTTGGTACGGTTGCTGATGCCGGCGTGACTCATCGCTTCGATCAGCGACTTGTACGCATCCAGCAGCTCCATGTACTTGCCGACCATGGCGATGGTGACTTCGTGCTCAGGGTTGAGCTTGGCATCGACCACCGCTTCCCACTCGGACAGGTCCGCGCCATTGCATTGCAGGCCGAAACGCTCGACCACAAAATCGTCCAGGCCTTGCGAATGCAGGATGCCCGGGATCTTGTAGATGGTGTCGGCGTCTTCCAGGGCAATCACCGCACGTTCTTCAACGTTGGTGAATTGCGCGATCTTGCGACGCGAGGAAATGTCGATCGGGTGATCGGAGCGGCATACCAGCACGTCCGGCTGCAGGCCGATGGAACGCAGTTCCTTGACCGAGTGCTGGGTAGGCTTGGTTTTGGTTTCGCCGGCGGTCGCGATGTAGGGCACCAAGGTCAGGTGCATCAGCATTGCGCGCTTGGCGCCGACTTCGAAACGCAACTGGCGGATGGCTTCGAGGAACGGTTGGGATTCGATGTCACCCACGGTGCCACCAATCTCGACCATCGCCACGTCGGCATCGCCCGCACCCTTGATGATGCGGCGCTTGATTTCGTCGGTGATGTGCGGGATCACCTGGATGGTTGCACCCAGGTAGTCACCACGGCGCTCCTTGCGCAGCACGTGCTCGTAGACGCGGCCGGTGGTGAAGTTGTTGTTCTGGGTCATGGTCGTGCGGATGAACCGCTCGTAGTGGCCCAGGTCCAGGTCGGTCTCGGCGCCGTCATGCGTGACGAACACTTCACCGTGCTGGAACGGGCTCATGGTGCCCGGGTCGACGTTGATGTACGGGTCCAGCTTGAGCATGGTGACTTTAAGCCCCCGCGCCTCCAGGATGGCCGCCAATGAAGCGGAGGCAATGCCTTTCCCCAATGAAGAAACAACACCGCCCGTGACGAATATGTAGCGCGTCATGAAAAACCCTAGAAGTCTGCGTTAAAGCGGTCCGAGCCGCCGGGGAAAGCGAAGAGAGGCCGAAGCCCCCGATCACCTGCATTAATCACAGTGCACCTTTCAAAAAAACCGCCGCGTTGTGACAGACCAGCAATGGAACACCGGTACGTTGATCGCTACACATTTTTTGGAATCGCCCAGCAAAGACTGCTTGGTAATCGGCAACTGCTGCGATTCAGGCGAATCCACAGAAGTTGTATCAAGAAGGGAGCGTAGTCTACCGGAAAGGCGCTATCAGCTCAAACCTTGATCGCAGGTCTGCGGCAACCAATCTAATTGCCCGTGATCTGCCGACCCGGCCCATGGCCCCGCGATGGTTGGGACAGCCAGCAATTGCTCACCCCGGTAGACCAGCGGCAATCTGCCACGGACAAAGCCGGGCACGCCACTTTCGTTGAGCAGGCGCTTGAGGTCGCGACGACCTCGCCCCGGCACGTCGATGACTTCGCCGCCCTGCCGATAACGGATCACCAAAGAACCTGAAGGTGCCTCGCCGACAAATCGAAGCTGACCATTGCCAGGTAACTCCAGTGGGTTTCGCGGATCGGGCCAGCTTACCGATGCGTCGGAGAATTCGGACCAAATAGAAGGCAACCACCAGATGCGCTCGCCGCAACGGTGTAACTCGCCGTCGGCCAGGCGCCATACGGGCTGTGCATCGCCCTTGGCATCGCGCAGGGAACACCAGCCGGCCCAGTGATCGCTGTCGGGCAGGCGGGTCAGTGGGTTCAGCCAGTGACGCAGGGCGTTGCGCTGGCGGGCGTCGGAAAGCTCGCGCAAGGGCGCCAGGGCCAAGGATGGCAAAAGCAACCAGGGAAACGCTGAAGGCTGATCGGCGGCGTTCAGGTCCATGTGCGCCAGCTCATCGAGCAGCCCCTGGGCTTCGTTGAGGTGTTCGGCAGTACGGGCCAGACTTGAGGCTGCCTGGGGCCAGCGCTGCGTAAGCAATGGAAATACTTGATGGCGCAGATAATTACGGGAGAAGCGTGGATCAGCGTTCGAAGGGTCTTCGATCCACTTCAAGTGATGTTGGTGGGCGTAAGCTTGCAGCTCGCCACGGGCCACCTCCAGCAGCGGCCGCACCAGATGCCCCGCCGCCAACGTACGATGCGCAGGCATTGCGGCAAGCCCGCGCACACCCGCACCGCGCAGCAGGCGGAACAACAGGGTTTCGGCCTGATCGTCGCGATGCTGGCCGGTGAGCAACACCTCCCCTGCCCCGATCACCCCGGCGAAGGCCAGATAACGTGCGTCACGAGCCGCGCGCTCAAGGCTGGCACCGGGTGGTACTTGCACGCGCAGGATGCGCAAGCGCACGCCCAGGCTGTCGCAGACCGACTGGCAATGAGCGGGCCACGCATCGGCGGCCGCTTGCAGGCCATGATGAACATGCACGGCGCAGAGGGGCGGTAATGTTTCGGACTTTGCCAGGGTGGCCAGAAGATGCAGCAGCACGGTGGAATCGAGCCCACCAGAGAACGCGATGTGCCAGGCCGGGGCATTGCGCCAGGGGGCCAGGGTTTTCAGAAGTCGGGCCGGCAGGATTGATTTCATCACAGGTTACCGCCGCAAATCTGAAATACGTCCGTCAAGCATACACAAAGCAAATGTGGGAGGGGGCTTGCCCCCGATAGCAGTGGGCCAGTCAACAGATGCAGTGACTGACACTCAGCAATCGGGAGCAAGCCTCCTCCCACATTAAGTGACGGCGTCGGCTTAGAGGCCGTAGCTCATCAGGCGCTCATAACGACGGGCCAGCAGCGCTTCGTTATCGAACTTCTTGAGCATTGCCAGTTGCGCGCCCAGCTCGGCGCGGATGGTTGCCGCAGCGGCAGCCGGGTCACGGTGTGCGCCGCCCAGTGGCTCGGCGATCACTTTGTCCACGATCCCCAGGCCTTTGAGGCGGTCAGCAGTGATGCCCATCGCTTCAGCAGCGTCCGGCGCCTTTTCGGCGGTTTTCCACAGGATCGAGGCGCAACCTTCCGGCGAAATCACCGCGTAGGTCGAATATTGCAGCATGTTCAACTGGTCGCAGACGCCAATGGCCAGTGCACCGCCGGAACCGCCTTCACCGATCACAGTCGCGATGATCGGGGTTTTCAGGCGCGCCATGACGCGCAGGTTCCAGGCAATCGCCTCGCTCTGGTTGCGCTCTTCGGCGTCGATCCCAGGGTAGGCACCCGGCGTGTCGATGAACGTCAGGATCGGCATCTTGAAGCGCTCGGCCATTTCCATCAGGCGGCACGCCTTGCGGTAGCCTTCCGGACGCGGCATGCCGAAGTTGCGACGCACTTTTTCGCGCACTTCACGGCCTTTCTGATGACCGATCACCATCACCGGCTGGTCGTCCAGGCGAGCGATACCGCCCACGATGGCCGCGTCGTCCGAGAAGTGGCGGTCGCCATGCAGCTCGTCGAATTCGGTGAAGATATGCTGAATGTAGTCCAGGGTGTACGGACGGCGCGGGTGGCGGGCCAGGCGCGCGATCTGCCAACTGGTCAGCTTGCCGAAGATGTCTTCGGTGAGCGTGCTGCTCTTGTCTTGCAGGCGGGCGATCTCATCGCCGATATTCAGCGAATTATCGTTGCCGACCAGGCGCAGCTCTTCGATCTTGGCTTGCAGGTCAGCGATCGGCTGTTCGAAATCAAGAAAATTCGGGTTCATAAGCGTCCGTCTTGGGTCGACGGCCAAGGGGTGCCTGGCCAGCCGGTTGTCTATTCGCGCCCTACCTTAAGGGAGAGGCGCGGTTAGGTCGAGATTAAATGTTCAGCCGAGGTCAGGGGTGCTGACCGTCAACGGTATTGGAGGAAGACGTTGTCTCGCCCGAACTGGTCACGCAAAGCTTGAATCAAGCCGTCAGCCGGATCAATTCGCCAGGTCTCGCCAAACTGCAGCATGGCCTTGGCGTCATTGCCGGTGTACTCCATGGTCACCGGGCATGCGCCACGGTGACGCTTGAGCAGGTCACCCAACCAGCGTAGCTGATCGCCCTTGAGTGCCTCGGTCTTGACCTTCAGGCGCAGGCTTTCGGCCAGGTTTGTGCGTGCATCTTCCATGCTCATCACCCGCTTGATGCGCAGGCGCAGGCCACCGGAGAAGTCGTCGTTGCTGACCTCCCCTTCCACCACCACCATGGCGTCGGTCTGCAGCAGCGACTGGGCGGAGTGGAACGCGTCGGCAAACAGCGAGGCTTCGATCCGGCCCGAGCGGTCATCGAGGGTGATGAAGCCCATCTTGTCGCCTTTCTTATTTTTCATCACACGCAGGGCGATGATCATGCCGGCGACGGTCTGGGTATCGCGCGCCGGTTTCAGGTCGATGATGCGCTGGCGAGCAAAACGGCGAATCTCGCCTTCGTACTCGTCAATCGGGTGACCGGTGAGGTACAGCCCCAAGGTGTCTTTTTCGCCCTTGAGACGTTCCTTGAGGGTCAGATCCTTGGCCTTGCGGTGGTTGGCATACACATCCGCGTCTTCTTCGACGAACAACCCGCCAAACAGGTCGGCGTGGCCGCTGTCATGGGTACGGGCGGTCTGTTCGGCAGCCTTGATCGCTTCTTCCATGGCGGTGAGCAACACCGCGCGATTGCGGTCGATATTGGCCTGGTAGGCCTTCGGCTCGTCATGGAAGTACGGGCCAAGACGGTCCAGCGCGCCGCTGCGGATCAGGCCGTCGAGGGTACGCTTGTTGATACGCTTGAGGTCGACCCGCGCGCAGAAGTCGAACAGGTCCTTGAAGGGCCCGTCCTGGCGCGCTTCGGTGATGGCTTCCACCGGGCCTTCACCGACTCCCTTGATCGCGCCGAGGCCATAAATGATGCGGCCTTCGTCGTTCACCGTGAACTTGAACTCCGAGGCGTTCACGTCCGGCGCGTCGAGGCGCAGCTTCATGGTGCGCACTTCCTCGATCAAGGTCACGACCTTATCGGTGTTGTGCATATCCGCCGAGAGTACCGCCGCCATGAACGGCGCCGGATAGTGGGCTTTCAGCCAGGCGGTCTGGTACGACACCAGGCCATAGGCGGCGGAGTGGGATTTGTTGAAGCCGTAACCGGCGAACTTCTCCACCAGGTCGAAGATGTTACCCGCGAGGTCAGCGTCAATATTGTTGGTGGCGCAGCCCTCAATGAAACCGCCGCGCTGCTTGGCCATTTCCTCGGGTTTCTTTTTACCCATGGCGCGACGCAACATGTCCGCACCGCCGAGGGTGTAGCCCGCCATGACCTGGGCAATCTGCATCACCTGTTCCTGATACAGGATGATGCCGTAGGTCGGCGCCAGTACCGGCTTGAGGCCTTCGTACTGATAGTCCGAATGCGGGTACGCCAGTTCGGCGCGGCCGTGCTTACGGTTGATGAAGTCATCCACCATGCCGGACTGCAACGGCCCAGGACGGAACAGGGCCACCAGTGCGATCAAGTCTTCCAGGCAGTCGGGCTTGAGCTTTTTGATCAGCTCCTTCATGCCCCGGGATTCAAGCTGGAACACTGCCGTGGTTTCGGCTTTTTGCAGCAGGCTGTAGGTCGGTTTGTCATCCAGCGGGATGAACGCGATATCCAGCGGCTCCTCGCCCACCTTGGCGCGGTCGCGGTTGATGGTCTTGAGCGCCCAGTCGATGATCGTCAGGGTGCGCAGGCCGAGGAAGTCGAACTTCACCAGGCCGGCCGCCTCCACGTCATCCTTGTCGAACTGGGTAACCAGGCCGTCACCTTCTTCGTCGCAGTAGATCGGCGAGAAGTCAGTCAGCTTGGTCGGCGCGATCACCACGCCGCCGGCGTGCTTACCGACGTTACGCACCACGCCTTCGAGCTTGCGCGCCATGTCCCAGATTTCGGCGGCTTCTTCATCGACCTTGATGAAGTCGCGCAGGATTTCTTCCTGCTCGTAGGCTTTTTCCAGGGTCATGCCGACTTCGAACGGGATCATCTTCGACAGGCGGTCGGCCAGGCCGTAGGACTTGCCCTGCACCCGGGCCACGTCGCGGATTACCGCCTTGGCGGCCATGGAACCGAAGGTGATGATCTGGCTCACCGCATTGCGGCCGTACTTCTCGGCCACGTATTCGATCACCCGATCGCGACCGTCCATGCAGAAGTCGACGTCGAAGTCGGGCATGGATACCCGCTCCGGGTTCAGGAAGCGTTCGAACAGCAGGTCATATTCCAACGGGTCAAGGTCGGTGATTTTCTGCACGTAGGCCACCAACGAGCCCGCACCTGACCCCCGGCCCGGACCTACCGGTACGCCGTTGTTCTTGGCCCACTGGATAAAGTCCATCACGATCAGGAAGTAGCCGGGGAACCCCATCTGGATAATGATATCCAGCTCGAAATTCAGCCGGTCGACGTAGACCTGGCGTTTGGCCTCATAGTCTTCAGTAGTGTCTTTGGGCAACAGGACGCGCAGGCGATCCTCTAGGCCGTCGAACGACACCTTGCGGAAGTACTCATCAATGGTCATGCCATCGGGAATCGGGAAGTTGGGCAGAAAGTGCTTGCCCAGCTTCACTTCGATGTTGCAGCGCTTGGCGATTTCGACCGAGTTTTCCAGGGCCTCGGGCAAGTCGCTGAACAGTTCGGCCATTTCCTCGGCGCTTTTGAGGTACTGCTCTTCGCTGTAGTTCTTCGAGCGGCGCGGGTCATCCAGGGCGCGGCCTTCGCCGATGCACACGCGCGTTTCGTGGGCTTCGAAATCTTCCTTCTTGATAAAGCGCACATCGTTGGTCGCCACCAGCGGCGCACCCAGCTTGTCGGCCAGGGCCACGGCGGCGTGCAGATGCTCTTCATCGTTGGGACGATTGGTGCGCTGCACTTCGAGGTAGAAGCGGTCAGGGAAGACTTGCATCCATTCGCGGGCCAGCACTTCGGCTTCCTGCGGACTGCCACCCAGCAGCGCGATACCGATCTCGCCCTCCTTGGCGGCCGAGAGCATGATCACGCCTTCGCTGGCTTCGGCCACCCACTCGCGCTCGATGATGATCGAGCCATTGCGCTGACCATCGATAAAGCCACGGGAAATCAGCTCGGTCAGGTTGCGATAACCCACGCCGTTCATCGCCAGCAGGCTGATGCGGCTCAGCGGGTTATCCGGGTCCTTGTTGGACAACCACAGGTCGGCGCCGCAGATCGGCTTGATACCTGCGCCCATGGCGTTTTTGTAGAACTTGACCAGGGAGCACATGTTGTTCTGGTCGGTAACCGCCACCGCCGGCATGTTCATGCCCACCAGGGTCTTGACCAGCGGCTTGATCCGTACCAGGCCGTCGACCAGGGAGTATTCAGTGTGCAGGCGTAGATGAACGAATGAAGCCGGCATAGTGATCCTGTGCAATAACTTGGAAACGACAAGGCCCGGGATTGTACCGGGCCTGGAGCAAAACATCAGCCTCGCGACTACACCTCGCTGAGGCTCTCGCGCAGCTCATAAGCCTGGCGCACCGGGGCGAACGAGCGGCGGTGGATCGGCGTAGGACCGAGTCGCGCCAGGGCTTCCAGATGAACGGGCGTTGGGTAGCCTTTATGGCCGCCCATGCCGTAGCCCGGGTAAACCAGATCGAAAGCCGCCATTTCGCGGTCGCGGCTGACCTTGGCCAGAATCGACGCCGCCGCAATCGCCGGCACCTTGCTGTCGCCCTGGACCACGGCCTCGGCGCGCATCGCCAGTTTGGGGCAACGGTTACCGTCAATCATCGCCAGCCTGGGCGTGATATGCAGCCCTTCAACCGCGCGCTGCATGGCAAGCATGGTGGCGTGCAGGATGTTCAACTCGTCGATTTCTTCGACTTCCGCCCGGGCGATATGCCAGCTCAAAGCCTTTTCACAGATCTCGTCATAGAGTTTTTCACGACGGGCTTCAGTGAGTTTTTTCGAGTCATTCAGGCCCAGGATCGGACGGTTCGGGTCGAGGATCACCGCCGCCGTTACGACCGCACCGCACAACGGGCCGCGTCCGACTTCGTCGACACCCGCCACCAATTCGTGGGCTTGTGCAACCAGGCTGAAATCCAGGCCCATCTGCGTGCTCATAAGGCTTCCTGTTTGTGGCCGATCAGCTCCAGCACAGCATCCGCCGCCTGGTTCGAGGCATCACGGCGCAAGGTGCGGTGAATAGCGTCGAAACCACGGGTCTGCTCGGCGCCGTCGTCAATCAAGGGTAGTAGAGTTTGCGCCAGCGCTTCGGGCGTAGCATCGTCCTGCAACAACTCCGGCACCAGCAACCGTTGGGCCAGCAGATTGGGCAATGAAATATACGGGCTCTTGACCATCCGCTTGAGAATCCAGAAAGTCAGCGGCGCCAGGCGATAGGCCACTACCATCGGACGCTTGTACAGCAGGGCTTCCAGGGTCGCGGTACCCGACGCGATCAATACGGCGTCGCAAGCGGCCAGGGCCAGATGGGACTGACCGTCGAGCAGGGTCAGCGGCAGGTTGCGCCCTTGCAGCAGTGTTTCAATTTGCGCGCGGCGCTGCGGGCTGGCGCACGGCAGCACAAAACGAACGCCTGGCTTGAGTGCCTGCAGACGTTCGGCGGCATCAAAAAACAGGCTGCCCAGTCGTCCGACCTCGCCCCCTCGGCTACCCGGCATCAGTGCGACCAGCGGGCCGGCAACCAGCCCCAGTTCGGTACGCGCCGCGTCACGGTCAGCCTGCAAAGGAATGGCATCGGCCAGGGTATGGCCGACGAACCGCACCGGCACGCCCTTCTCTTCGTAGAATCTGGCCTCGAACGGCAGCAAGGTCAGCATCAAGTCGCAGCCTTCGCGAATCTTGAGCACACGCTTTTGCCGCCACGCCCATACGGACGGGCTGACATAGTGCACGGTCTTGATCCCGGCCTGGCGCAGCTTGAGTTCGATGTTGAGGGTGAAGTCCGGGGCATCGATACCGATAAAGACGTCGGGCCTTTCGTCGATCAGCGTCTGGATCAGCAGCTTGCGCCGCGCGAGCAATTCACGCAGGCGCCCCAGCACTTCGACCAACCCCATGACCGACAGGCGCTCCATCGGAAAGTAGGAGGTAAGGCCTTCAGCCTGCATCAAGGGGCCGCCGACGCCGATAAACTCGATGGCCGGGTGCCGGGCTTTCAGCGCCCGCATCAGGCCGGCGCCGAGAATATCGCCGGAAGCTTCCCCGGCGACCAAGGCGATACGCAACTTGGCCATGATCAGCGGGTAATGCCGCGAGTCGACGCCTGGATCGAGTCACGAAACACCGCGACTTCCGGGAACGACGCTGCCGGCTCGGTCAGTTCGATCAGGGCCTGCTCAACCGTCAGCCCTTGACGGTATACCGTCTTGTAGGCACGGCGCAGGGCCTGGATTGCGTCGTCGCTGAAACCGCGACGGCGCATGCCTTCAAAATTCATGCTGCGCGCTTCGGCAGGGTTGCCGAACACCGTGACGAATGCAGGGACATCCTTGCCGATGGCGGTGCCCATGCCGGAAAAGCTGTGGGCGCCGATATGGCAGTATTGATGCACCAGAGTGAAACCGGACAGGATTGCCCAGTCATCCACATGCACATGCCCGGCCAACGCGGTGTTATTGACCAGGATGCAGTGGTTGCCAATCACGCTGTCGTGGCCGATATGCGCATAGGCCATTACCAGGTTGTGATCACCCAGCGTGGTCTCGGCGCGGTCCTGCACAGTGCCACGGTGAATGGTCACGCCTTCACGGATGATGTTGTGGTCACCGATGACCAGCCGTGTTTCTTCACCCTTGTACTTCATGTCCGGGGTGTCTTCGCCTACCGAGGAAAACTGGTAGATACGATTGTGTTTGCCCATGCGGGTCGGACCCTTGAGGATCACGTGTGGCCCGATGACAGTCCCCTCGCCGATTTCCACACCTGCGCCGACGATCGACCAGGGGCCGACCTCAACGTCGGCGGCCAGTACGGCCGACGGATCGATGATTGCGCGAGGGTCAATCAAACTCATAGTTTGCGTTCCGCACAGATGATCTCGGCAGAGCACACCGGCTTGCCATCCACCGAAGCCTGGCATTCGAACTTCCAGATCTGGCGCTTGCAGCTGATGAACTTGGCTTCCAGGATCAACTGGTCACCCGGAGTGACCGGATTGCGGAAACGCAACTTGTCGGAACCCACGAAATAGTAAAGCGTGCCGTCGGCAGGCTTGAGGTCAAGCATTTTGAAACCAAGGATACCGGCAGCCTGGGCCATTGCTTCGATGATCAACACGCCCGGCATGATGGGATGCGCAGGAAAGTGACCATTGAAAAACGGTTCGTTGATGCTGACATTCTTGTAGGCACGAATGCGCTTTTCCTCAACATTGAGGTCCACTACACGATCCACCAGCAGGAACGGATAACGGTGAGGCAGGTATTCGCGAATCTCGTTGATGTCCATCATTTCGGGGGGAAGCCTGTAATAAAGATTGGGGGCGGGCGGACTAAAAGCACGCCCCGCTAGCAAATCAAGGAGGCAGTCTATCGGCTGTGCACACTTGATATGGAAATGGTATCAGCCTTCTGATGAAGCATCACCGCCAGGGGTCACGTCCCCAACACGCTTTTCCAGCTGTTTGAGACGTCGAGCCATGTCGTCGATCTGCCGCAAGCGTGCTGCACTCTTGCGCCATTCAGCCGAGGGCTGCATGGCGGTACCGGAAGAATAGGAACCCGGCTCGGTAATCGAGTGGGTGACCATGGTCATGCCGGTGATGAAGACGTTGTCGCAAATATCGATATGCCCCACCAGCCCGACGCCACCGGCGAGCATGCAATGCTTGCCGATTTTGGTACTGCCGGAAATGCCCACGCATGCCGCCATGGCGGTGTGGTCGCCAATCTGCACGTTGTGAGCGATATGGATCTGGTTGTCGAGCTTCACGCCGTTGCCTATGACCGTATCGGCCAAGGCTCCACGATCAACGGCAGTATTCACGCCGATTTCCACGTCATCGCCGATCAATACGCCGCCGACGTGGGCAACCTTGTGCCAAATACCTTTGGAATTGGCAAAACCAAAACCTTCACCACCGATCACAGCGCCCGACTGCAGAACCACCCGCTCACCGATACGCACGTCGTGGTAAAGGGTCACGCGAGGAGCAAGCCAGCCATCGACACCGATTTCACAACGCGCGCCGATAAAGCAATGAGCGCCGACCGTTACACCCGCGCCAATACGTGCGCCGTTCTCGATCACCGCAAAGGCACCAATGCTGGCCGAGGGATCAACCTGGGCATCATCGGCGATCACCGCAGACGGATGAATACCAGCGCTGGCCTTGGATTTTGGAGCGAACAGGTGCGACGCCCGGGCAAAAGCCAGGTAAGGGTCAGCCACCACCAGCGCGTCCCCAGTAAACCCTTCGGCATCGACGGCCGTAAGCAACACGGCGCCGGCTTGGCAGTCGACCAGATACTTACGGTATTGGGGCTTCGCCAGGAAGCTCAACTGAGCTGGGCCAGCCTCCTGCAAGGTGGCTAGCCCAGTGATTTCTTTCTCCGGGGAGCCACACAAGGTGGCCCCCAGGAACTCGGCCAACTCGCCGAGCTTGATAGTCGCAGTCATGGTTTACTTCAGCTGGTTCATGCGCTCGATCACCTGGCGGGTGATGTCGTATTGAGGCTTGACGTCAATCACGGCGCCACGTTCGAACACCAAGTCAAAGGCACCCTTCTTGATGACTTCTTCCACGGCGCTGTCGAGCTTGGGCTTGAGCTGCTTGAGCATTTCACGGTCGGCAACCGCCTTGGCTTCGTTCAGCTCCTTGGACTGGAACTGGTAGTCACGGGCCTTTTGCTTGAACTCAAGCTCCAGACGCTCACGCTCGCCTTGCTGCATCTTGTCGCCACCGGCAACCAGACGGTCCTGGATGCCCTTGGCGCTGCTTTCCAGGGTTTTGAGCTTGGTCAGTTGCGGACCGAATTTCTTCTCGGCATCCACGGCGTAACGCTTGGCCGCGTCAGATTCCAGAAGGGCCATCTGATAGTTCAGCACGGCAATTTTCATTTCGGCGAAGGCCGGGGTGGTTACCAGCACAGTGGCCAGCAGGACCAATTGAGTCAACTTACGCACGATGTACTCCTACAGAATCCGTTGTCGTTATCTTAGGTCAGACGCTTAGAACGTCTGGCCAAGGGAGAATTGGAAAATCTGGGTTTCAGCGTTATCCGGTTTCTTGATCGGCATGGCCAGAGCAAAGCTCAATGGGCCCAGCGCGGTCACCCAGGTCACACCCACACCCACGGAGCTCGCCAGATTGCTGAGACTCACGTCGTTACACTGGGTGTTGGACCGCGAACCGTTCGGGTTGGTGATCTGCTCACATTTGGAGTCGAACACGTTACCCACATCCCAGAAGACCGAAGTACGCAGGGAACGTTGATCTTTCACGAATGGCAGCGGGAACAGAATTTCTGCACCGCCCTGGATCAGAACGTTACCGCCAAATGGCAGCGGCTTGTTGTCGGAGTCCACTCGCGTGCCCTGGTTACCCGTAAAGTCCTGGCCACGGCTCGGCGTACCACGCGGACCCAGGGTGCTGTCCTTGAAGCCACGTACCGAGTTGAAACCACCCGCGTAATAGTTTTCATAGAACGGCAAGCCATCGGTCGAACCATAACCGTCGCCATAGCCCAGCTCGGTGTGCAGGCGCATGGTGTAGTTGTCGCTCAACGGCTGGAACAACTGGCCGCGATAATCGAGTTTGAAGAACGACAGGTCGCTGCCCGGCGTGGTGACTTCCGCGGTCAGGCTCTGGGAATGGCCACGGGTTGCCAGTACGCCCTTGTTCAGGGTCGACTCGGACCAGCCGGCAGACGCCTTGAAGTTCAGGAACTTGTCGCCTTCACGGCGGGTGAAGTCGAAGATCTCGTCCACGGTGTACACACCGGTCTTGATCTCATCCTGCTGCGCGGTCAGGCCGAAGGTGAGACGCGAGGTCTCGCTGATCGGGTAACCCACGTTCACACCGGCGCCGAGGCTGTCGATCGCGTAGCTTGCAACGTCAACGTCGAGGTCTTTGTAGTCGGTGGTGCGATAGAAGGCGTTGTAGCCCAGGCTCACACCGTCTGCAGTCCAGTAGGGGTCGGTATAGCCGAAGTTGTATCGGCTCTGGTATTCGCTTCGGGTCAGGCCGATGGAGACACGGTTACCGGTACCGAGGAAGTTGTTTTGGGTGATGGAACCGCCCAGGATCAAACCGGCGCTCTGTGCGAAACCGACGCTGGCGGTAATCGAGCCCGAGGCTTGTTCTTCAACGGCGTAGTTCACGTCGACCTGGTCATCCACACCCGGTACGGCCGGGGTTTCAACGTTGACTTCCTTGAAGAAGCCCAGGCGCTCGAGTCGGGTCTTGGATTGGTCGATCAGGTAAGTCGACGCCCAGCCACCTTCCATCTGACGCATTTCACGACGCAGCACTTCGTCCGAGGACTTGGTATTGCCACGGAAGTTGATGCGATTGACGTAGGCACGCTTGCCCGGATCCACGACGAACGTGATGTCCACGGTGTGGTCTTCATCGTTCGGGGTCGGCACGCCGTTGACGTTGGCGAAGGTGTAGCCTTCGTTACCGAGGCGACGGGTGATCAGCTCAGACGTGGTGGTCATCAGCTTGCGCGAGAACACCTGGTCCTTCTGGACGAGCAACAGGGACTTGACCTGGTCTTCAGGTACTTTCAAGTCACCGCTGAGCTTGACGTCACGAACCTTGTACTTCTCGCCTTCGTTGACGTTGACAGTGATGTAGACGTGCTTCTTGTCCGGGGTGATGGACACCTGGGTCGATGCGATGTCCATATTGATGTAGCCACGGTCCAGGTAGTAGGAGCGCAGGCGTTCCAGGTCGCCGGACAATTTCTCACGGGCGTACTTGTCATCATTCTTGAAGAATGACAACCAGTTGGTGGTCTTCAGTTCGAACAGGCCGATCAGGTCTTCATCAGCGAACTTGGTGTTGCCCACCACGTTGATGTGCTGGATGGCCGCCACGGTGCCTTCGTTGATGTTGACCTTCAGGCCTACCCGGTTACGCGGCTGCGGAATCACTTCCGTGTCCACGCTCGCCGAGTAGCGGCCCTGGGCAACGTACTGGCGTTGCAGTTCGTTACGCACACCTTCAAGGGTGGCGCGCTGGAAGATCTCGCCCTCGGCCAGGCCCGACTGCTTCAACCCTTTCATCAGGTCTTCAGTGGAGATGGCCTTGTTGCCCTCGATCGTGATACTCGCAACCGAAGGCCGCTCGACGACGGTGATGACCAGGACATTGCCTTCGCGACCCAGTTGGATATCTTGAAAGAACCCGGTTTTGAACAGCGCACGAGTGGATTCCACCAGGCGACGATCATCAGCCTGTTCCCCGACGTTCAACGGCAAGGCACCAAAGACGCTACCCGCGGAAACCCGCTGGAGGCCGTTGACGCGAATATCGGAGATGGTGAAGGACTCGGCGTGAACTTCGGCGATCATCAATACGGTGAGAACCGCAGTTAGCAGCAGACGTTTCATGAAGTCCTTTCTTATTCCAACTGGCAATAAACAAACTGCCGCAAAATGCGGCAGATTCGCAATTCAGCGAAGCGTTACAGTCGTCCCAGATCGTTGACCAGAGCTAACAACATCACTCCGACCACCAAACTGATACCGATCTGTATCCCCCAACCCTGCACCCGATCCGACAAGGGGCGACCACGCACCCACTCGACCAGATAAAACAGCAGATGCCCCCCATCCAATACAGGAATGGGCAGCAAATTCAGAACTCCAAGGCTGATACTCAGATAAGCCAGGAAATTCAGGAAATCCGCGACACCCGACTGGGCAGAAGCGCCCGCCACTTTAGCAATGGTTATCGGTCCACTCAAGTTTTTTACCGAGAGCTCGCCGAACAACATTTTCTTGAGGGATTCGAGGGTCAGCACGCTCATGGTCCAAGTGCGCCTGGCACCCTCGCCAATCGCGGCCAACGGCCCGAAGCTGACCTCTCTCACCATCGATGGCGGCCAATCGACACCTTTGACCCCGGCACCCAGGTAACCCCCGGCGGCCTTGGCCTCCCCACGAACCGACAAGGTCACAGGGACGTCGATTTGAGCACCTTCACGCTCAACTTTCAGCACAATTTTGGTATCAGGACGTACACGCACCAGGTCGACCACTTGCTGCCAGTCACCCAGTGCCTGGCCATCAAGGGCCAACAGCCGATCACCGGTTTTAAGGCCTGCGGCCTGCGCCGGCCCCTTCGGATCCAACTCGGCCAGTACCGGCGGCAGCGCCGGACGCCAGGGACGAATGCCCAGGGATTTGATCGGATCCGGCTCGTCAGCACCTTGCAGCCAACGGTCCAACGCCAGCTCACGCGGGCTTTCGGCGCTGGAGTCCTGCTCGCGCACCACCACATTGACGGTACCGCTTTCACCCAGTCGACGCACCAGCTGCAAATTGACCGCGCCCCAACCGGTGGTGGGTTCGCCATCAATGGAAACAATTTCCTGCCCTGCCACCAGCCCGGCCTTGGCTGCAATACTGCCTGACTCGACCGCGCCGATGACCGGGCGCACCTGCTGGCTGCCCATCATGGCGAGCACCCAGAAAAACACCATCGCCAACAGGAAGTTGGCAATCGGCCCGGCGGCCACGATGGCGATACGCTGACGAACGGTCTTGCGGTTGAAGGATTGGTCCAACTGATCCGCAGGCACTTCGCCTTCTCGCTCGTCGAGCATCTTCACGTAGCCACCCAACGGGATGGCTGCGATCACGAACTCGGTACCACGACGATCATGCCAGCGAACCAGCGGCATGCCGAAACCGACGGAAAAGCGCAATACCTTGACGCCGCAACGACGCGCCACCCAGAAGTGGCCGAATTCGTGGAAGGTAACCAGCACACCCAGAGCAACCAGGGTGCCGACAATCATGTAGAGCGCACTCATCTAATTTCTCCGCATTTCAATCCGATGCCTGAAGGCGCTCACCCGCCCACAGCCTGACGCGCGTTGCGGTCCAGCCATTGCTCAGCCAGGGCCCGGGCCTTGGTATCCGCTTCGAACACGGCCCCCAGATCATTCACAGCCACTACGGGCTCAAGATTCAGAACATCCTCGATGATACTCGCGATCTGCGGAAAGCGGATGCGCCGTTCGAGAAACGCCGCCACGGCGACTTCATTGGCTGCATTAAGCATGGCTGGCGCGCTGTTACCCGCCTCGGCCGCCTGCCGGGCCAGACGCAGGCACGGGAAACGCTGCTCGTCCGGTGCTTGAAAATCCAGGCGCGCAATCGCAAACAGGTCCAACGGCGCCACACCGGAGTCAATCCGTTCCGGCCACGCCAGGGCATTGGCGATCGGCGTGCGCATATCGGGGTTACCCAATTGCGCCAGCACCGAGCCGTCAACGTAATCGACCAGGGAATGAATCACACTTTGCGGGTGAATCACCACTTCCACCTGGTCAGGCCGCGCATCGAACAACCAGCACGCCTCGATCAGCTCCAGCCCCTTGTTCATCATGCTTGCCGAATCCACGGAGATTTTGCGCCCCATGGACCAATTCGGATGCGCACACGCCTGGTCCGGCGATACATACTCCAGCTCATCCAGCGGCGTTTGCCGGAAGGGGCCACCGGAAGCCGTGAGCAAAATCCGGCGCACACCCACCTGACTCAAGCCACGGGCAAAATCGGCGGGCATGCACTGGAAGATCGCATTGTGCTCACTGTCTAGGGGCAACAGGACCGCACCGCTCTTGCGCACGGCCTGCATGAAGAGCGCACCGGACATGACCAGGGCTTCTTTATTGGCCAGCAGGATCTTTTTGCCCGCATCGACTGCGGCCAGCGTGGGACGCAAACCCGCTGCCCCGACTATTGCCGCCACCACCGTATCCACTTCGGCATCCGCCGACACCTGGCACAGCCCTTCCTCACCCACCAACACTTGGGTGGCAAGGCCGGCCGCGCGCAGATCATCCTGCAGGCCACGCGCAGCAGTTGCCTGCGGCACCACCGCAAAACGCGGCGAGTGGCGCACGCACAGCGCCAGCAGCTCGCTGATACGCGTGAAGCCAGTCAGGGCAAACACTTGATAGCGATCGGGATGACGGGCGATGACATCCAGGCTGCTCAGCCCGACCGAGCCCGTCGCGCCCAGCACCGTGACCTGTTGCAGGCGGCTCACGAAGCGATCATCCACAGCAACACGGCAAAGATCGGCAACGCAGCGGTGAGACTATCGATACGGTCCAGCACGCCACCGTGACCCGGCAACAGGTTACTGCTGTCCTTGATCCCGGCCTGACGCTTGAACATGCTTTCGGTGAGGTCACCCACCACCGAAATGAATACGACCACGGCAGTGCCCAGCAAGGCCAGGAAGATCTGCTTCACCGACCAGTCACGCAGCACACCGACCCCCAACGCAATCAGCAGCGTAAACGCCAGACCGCCGTATACGCCTTCCCAGCTCTTGCCCGGGCTGACGGCCGGCGCCAGCTTACGCTTGCCAAAGGCACGGCCGGAAAAGTAGGCGCCGATGTCAGCGCCCCAGACCAGCACCATGACGGCCAGGATCAATTCGTTGCCGTTCGGGAAACGCTTGATTTCCACCAGTCCTTGCCAGGCCGGCAGCAGGATCAGCAAACCAATTACCAGCTTGCACGCGACACTGGACCACTGGCCGCTGGTCCGTGGATAGGTGAGCACCAGGAACGTCGCCGTGGCCCACCACAGTACCGCCGCCCCCAGCACCCAGGGCGCGATATCGGGCAGGATGTACATCAGGAACAGCAACAGCGCAACGATGGCGGCGTACGCGATACGTGGCAATTGGTCGCTGAACCCCGCCAGACGCGCCCACTCCCATGCTCCGAGCGTGACGACCAGGCCGATGAACAGCGCAAAACCGGAACCTTCAAGCAGGAAAAAACCGCACAAGGCAATCGGCAGCAGGATCAGTGCCGTGATGATTCGTTGTTTAAGCATTTAAACCCGGGCTCCAGCTTCGATCTGCTCGCTCGTTTTACCGAAGCGACGCTGACGGGAAGCGAAATCGGCCAGCGCATTGCGCATGGCATCGTGTTTGAAGTCCGGCCAGAACAGGTCGGAGAAGTACAGCTCGGTATAGGCCAGCTGCCACAGCAGGAAATTGCTGATGCGGTGCTCACCACCGGTACGAATGCACAAGTCCGGCAACGGCAGGTCGCCGGTCACCAGGCAGGTTTGCAACAGTTCGGGCGTAATGTCGTCGGGACGCAGATGACCGGCCTGCACTTCGCGGGCCAGTCGCTGCGCAGCCTGGGCAATGTCCCACTGGCCGCCGTAATTGGCTGCGATCTGCAGCACAAAACGGTTGCTGCCGGCAGTGATGGCCTCGGCTTCACGCATGGCCGCCTGCAACTCCGGGTGGAAGCGGGAGCGGTCACCAATGATACGCAGGCTGATGTTGTTGTCATTGAGGCGCTTGGCCTCGCGACGCAGCGCCTTGAAGAACAGGTCCATCAAGGCGCTGACCTCTTCGGCGGGCCGTTGCCAGTTCTCACTGGAAAAGGCAAACAGCGTCAGCACTTCAACCTTGGCTTCGGCACACACTTCGATGACAGCGCGCACCGCATCGACACCCGCTTTATGCCCGGCAACACCCGGCATAAAGCGTTTTTTCGCCCAGCGATTATTCCCATCCATGATGATCGCGACATGGCGCGGCACCACAGAGGGCACAGTCTGCTTGGTCTTTTCCATGAAGGCGTCCTGACCCCTTATACGGCCATCAGGTCCTTTTCTTTTTCCTCGGTGGCCTTGGTGATCTGGGCCTCCGCATCCTTGGTCAGCTTATCGATATCGGCGACGGCGCGACGCTCTTCGTCTTCGCTGATTTCCTTGTCCTTGACCAGCTTCTTCAGATCACCCAAGGCATCGCGACGGATATTGCGCACGGCCACGCGTGCATCTTCAGCCGCGCTGCGCGCCTGCTTGGTGAAGCCCTTGCGGGTTTCTTCGGTCAGGGCAGGCATGGAAATCAGCAGCAACTCGCCCAGGTTGGTCGGGTTGAGGTTCAGGCCGGCGCTCTGGATGGCTTTGTCGACAGCACCGAGCATGTTGCGCTCGAACGCTACGACTTGCAGGGTGCGCGAGTCTTTTACGGTGATGTTGGCCACCTGGGTGATGGACGTGTCCGTGCCGTAGTACGGCACCATCACGCTGCCCAGGATGCTCGGGTGCGCCTTGCCGGTACGAATCTGGCCGAACGCGTGGTTCAGAGACTCCAGGGATTTGTGCATACGCTCTTGAGCGTCTTTCTTGATTTCGTTGATCATTGTTGGCCTTCCTCGATCAGAGTCCCTTCCGCGCCGCCGTGTACGATATTCAGCAGGGCGCCGGGCTTGTTCATGTTAAATACGCGCAGCGGCATCTTGTGGTCGCGGCACAGGCAGATAGCCGTCAGGTCCATCACACCCAGCTTGCGATCCAGCACTTCATCGTAGGTCAGATGATCGAACTTCTCGGCATGCGGGTCTTTGAATGGATCTGCAGTGTATACGCCATCCACCTTGGTCGCCTTCAGCACCACGTCGGCGTCGATTTCGATAGCGCGCAGGCACGCGGCCGAATCGGTGGTAAAGAACGGGTTGCCGGTGCCTGCGGCAAAAATCACCACTTCCTTGGCGTTCAGGTGGCGCATGGCTTTGCGGCGATCGTAGTGATCGGTCACGCCGACCATGGAAATCGCCGACATCACGATGGCCGAGATGTTGGCGCGCTCCAGGGCGTCGCGCATGGCCAGGGCGTTCATCACAGTGGCCAGCATGCCCATGTGGTCGCCGGTGACCCGATCCATGCCGGCAGCACTCAGCGCCGCACCGCGGAACAGGTTGCCACCGCCGATCACCAGGCCCACCTGAACACCGATACCGACCAATTGGCCGACTTCGAGCGCCATGCGGTCAAGCACCTTGGGGTCGATCCCGAACTCTTCCGAGCCCATCAGGGCCTCGCCGCTGAGCTTGAGTAGAATGCGTTTATAGCGAGCCTGATAACCACTGCCCTGCTGAGCCATTGCGAATCTCTCCTGCGGCGTATGTTCTAAAAAATTCTTGGCGAGCCGTTTACGGCTTGCGTTCACTCTAGCTGGACGCTATCACAGCGCCATCGGAACACGGCTTTGTAAGCCAGTTCCGAGGGGAAGCCAAATAAAATTAGCGTTCCCATTTGAAAAGAGGCTGCGCGCGTGAGCGGGCAGCCTCTTTCGGGCGACAGTTGAAAACTGTCTTATTGCTTGGCGGCAGCCAGCTGGGCAGCAACTTCTTCAGCGAAGTTGTCGACCGGCTTCTCGATACCGTCGCCTACTTTGAAGTAGGTGAAGGAAACGATTTCAGCACCGGCTTTCTTGGCCAGTTCGCCCACCTTGATTTCAGGGTTCTTGACGAACGCCTGCTCAACCAGGCTTGCTTCAGCCAGGAACTTGCTGATACGGCCCTTGACCATATTTTCAACAATGTTTTCCGGCTTGCCTTTGATTTTTTCTTCGTTCAGCTGCAGGAACACAGCTTTTTCACGCTCGATCGCTTCGGCAGACACTTCCGAAGGCAGCAGGAACTCAGGGTTGCTTGCAGCAACGTGCATGGCGATGTCTTTAGCCAGCTCAACGTCGCCGCCTTTCAGAACAACCGCTACACCGATTTTGTTGCCGTGCAGGTAACCACCAACAACATCACCTTCCACACGGGTCAGGCGACGGATGTTGACGTTTTCGCCAACCTTGCCGACCAGTACCAGGCGTGCAGCTTCCTGAGCTTCGATCAGCGGAGCGACGTCAGTCAGCTTGTCGGCGAACGCTTTATCAACGCTGGCAGCAACAAATGCCTTGAAGTCGTCCTGCAGAGCCAGGAAGTCGGTCTGCGAGTTCACTTCCAGCAGAACGGCGGATTTGCCGTCTTCTTTCAGAGCGATAGCGCCTTCAGCAGCTACGTTGCCTGCTTTCTTGGCAGCCTTGATCGCGCCGGAAGCACGCATGTCATCAATGGCTTTTTCAATGTCGCCGTCAGCCTTTTCCAGGGCTTTCTTGCAATCCATCATGCCTTCGCCGGTACGCTCACGCAGTTCTTTAACCAACGCTGCAGTAATTGCTGCCATTTTCAAATTCCTCTTGGATAGGTTTTCAACCATTCCACCCGATCGAACGGGGGATCAATTCTTCCCGAACCACCGTTGTAGGCCGCTGCACGTTACAGTTGCCATGTTGCGCTGCCACAAGTGGGCGCCGACAAACGGTTTTCGAGGTGGCAAAAAGGGGGCCAAGCCCCCTTTTTGCTTACTGAGTCAACGCCAGGGCGTCAGTTACTCAGCGGCAGCTACCGGAGCTTCTTCAACGAACTGCTCGGTACCACCAGCAACGTGGTTGCGACCACGGATTACAGCGTCAGCCATCGAACCCATGTACAGCTGGATAGCGCGGATTGCGTCATCGTTGCCTGGGATGATGTAGTCAACGCCTTCCGGGCTGCTGTTGGTATCGACTACGCCGATAACCGGGATGCCCAGCTTGTTGGCTTCGGTGATCGCGATGCGCTCGTGATCAACGTCGATAACGAACAGTGCGTCAGGCAGACCGCCCATGTCCTTGATACCACCCAGGGAACGATCGAGCTTTTCCAGGTCGCGAGTGCGCATCAGCGCCTCTTTCTTGGTCAGCTTGGCGAAAGTACCGTCTTCGGCTTGCACTTCAAGGTCACGCAGACGCTTGATGGAAGCACGGATGGTTTTGAAGTTGGTCAGCATGCCGCCCAACCAGCGGTGATCGACGTACGGCGAACCGCAACGTGCTGCTTCTTCAGCAACGATCTTGCCAGCGGAACGCTTGGTGCCGACGAACAGAATCTTGTTTTTGCCCTGAGCCAGGCGCTCTACGAAGGTCAGCGCTTCGTTGAACATTGGCAGGGTTTTTTCAAGGTTGATAATGTGGATCTTGTTACGTGCGCCGAAAATGTACTTACCCATTTTCGGGTTCCAGTAACGGGTCTGGTGACCGAAGTGCACACCGGCCTTCAGCATATCGCGCATGTTGACTTGGGACATGATAGTTCCTTAATAAGTCGGGTTTGGCCTCCACGTATCCCAATGACCAACCAGCGGCTTCAAGGCCTCCGGCACCCAGGTCATCGTGTCGACACGTGTGTGGATTTAAGCTCTGCGGGGTATCCCCGGAAAGCGGCGCATTTTATACCACAGCATCGACAAAAACGGAACACGCATTCACGTTTGCCGCGCGACGCGCTCACGTAACCCCTTGAATAGAGCCGACCTACCCCTACCTTATAGAGAGAAGCGATCATCAGAGGCTCATGATTTGACGCCATCGTCTGCTAGAATCGCGTTTTTTGTGGCTTGTGCGAATTCCGCAACCTTTTGTCGCACGCCCGTCAACCGAATTGATTTCAGCGTATTGCGCTAGAGAGAGCCTGTATGACCGTGAGTTTGAAAACCGCCGAAGACATCGCCGGCATGCGCATTGCCGGAAAACTGGCTGCCGACGTGCTGGAAATGATCGCCGAGCACGTCAAGCCCGGCGTCACCACCGAGACACTGAACCAGATCTGCCACGACTATATAGTCAACGTGCAAGGCGCCATCCCTGCGCCGCTGAACTACAAGGGCTTCCCCAAGTCGATCTGCACCTCGGTCAACCACGTGGTCTGCCACGGGATTCCGGGTGACAAGCCGCTGAAGGATGGCGACACCCTGAACATCGACGTCACCGTGATCAAGGACCGTTACTTCGGCGACACCAGCCGCATGTTCCATGTCGGCACCGTGGCGCCGTGGGCCGAGCGCCTGTCCCAGGTGACCCAGGAATGCATGTACAAGGCCATCGAGATCGTCAAGCCTGGCTGCCGCCTGGGCGATATCGGCGAAGTGATCCAGAAGCACGCCGAAAAGAACGGTTTCTCGGTGGTACGCGAATTCTGCGGCCACGGCATCGGCACTGTGTTCCACGAAGAACCGCAGATCCTGCACTACGGCCGCGCCGGCACAGGCATGGAACTCAAGGCGGGCATGACCTTCACCATCGAGCCGATGATCAACCAGGGCAAGGCCGATACCAAGGTGCTGGGTGACGGCTGGACCGCCATCACCAAGGACCGCAAGCTCTCGGCGCAGTGGGAACACACCTTGCTGGTCACCGAGACCGGCTACGAGATCTTTACCCTGCGCGCCGATGACACGATTCCACGCGTATCGGCGTAAAGGCCGGGCAGGTTTTCCCAACGGTGTAATGACTGACTGACAGATAGAAAGGAAAGCCGATCGATGCCCCAGGTGGATCCAGAACTCTTCGACCGTGGCCAGTTCCAGGCCGAACTGGCGTTGAAGGCAAGCCCCATCGCTGCGTTCAAGAAGGCGATCCGCCAGGCGCGCGACGTGCTCGACGCGCGCTTTCGCAGTGGCCGCGACATACGCCGACTGATCGAGGACCGTGCCTGGTTCGTCGATAATATCCTGCAAAAAGCCTGGGAACAGTTCGACTGGAGCACCGAGGCGGATATCGCCCTGGTGGCGGTCGGCGGCTACGGGCGCGGCGAGCTGCACCCCTACTCCGACATCGACCTGCTGATCCTGCTGGACAGCGCCGACCATGAGATATTTCGCGATTCCATCGAGCGCTTTCTGACCCTGTTGTGGGACATCGGCCTGGAAGTCGGCCAGAGCGTGCGCTCGGTCGAAGAGTGCGCCGAAGAGGCCCGCGCCGACTTGACGGTCGTCACCAACCTGATGGAAAGCCGTACCATATGTGGTCCCGAGCGCCTGCGCCAGCGCATGCTCGAGGTCACCAGCACCGCGCACATGTGGCCAAGCAAGGAGTTTTTCCTGGCCAAGCGCGCCGAGCAAAAGGCACGGCACCACAAATACAACGACACCGAATACAACCTGGAACCCAACGTCAAGGGTTCGCCGGGCGGGCTGCGCGATATCCAGACGATTTTGTGGGTGGCCCGTCGTCAGTACGGCACCCTGAACCTGCGCGCCCTGGCCGGCGAGGGTTTTCTGGTGGAGAGCGAAAACACCCTGCTGGCCTCGTCCCAGGAGTTCCTGTGGAAGGTGCGCTACGCCCTGCACATGCTTGCCGGGCGCTCCGAAGACCGCCTGCTGTTCGACCATCAGCGCTCCATCGCCACCCTGCTGGGTTTTGAAGGCGAAGATGCGAAGACCAGCATCGAAAGCTTCATGCAGCAGTATTACCGGGTGGTGATGAGCATCGCCCAGCTCAGCGACCTGATCATCCAGCACTTCGAAGAAGTGATCCTGGCGCCCGAAGACGAAGCGCCGCCGCAGCCGATCAACGCACGCTTCCAGCTGCATGATGGCTATATCGAGGCGCGCAACGACAACGTGTTCCGCCGCACGCCGTTCGCCATGCTGGAAATCTTCGTGTTGATGGCCCAGCAGCCGGAAATCAAAGGCGTGCGCGCCGACACCATCCGCCTGCTGCGGGAAAACCGTCATCTGATCGACGACGCGTTTCGTCACGACATCCGCAACACCAGCCTGTTTATCGAACTGTTCAAGTGCAAGATCGGCATCCACCGCAACCTGCGGCGGATGAACCGCTACGGCATCCTCGGGCGCTACCTGCCGGAGTTCGGCTTTATCGTCGGGCAGATGCAGCATGACCTGTTCCACATCTACACCGTGGACGCGCACACCCTGAACCTGATCAAGCATTTGCGTAAGTTGCAGTACACCCAAGTGTCAGAGAAATTCCCGCTGGCCAGCAAGCTCATGGCCAAGCTGCCCAAGCCGGAACTGATTTACCTGGCCGGCCTCTACCACGACATCGGCAAGGGTCGACATGGCGATCACTCGGAGATCGGCGCGGTCGATGCCGAAGCGTTCTGCCAGCGCCACCAGTTGCCGGTGTGGGACAGCCGCCTGATCGTCTGGCTGGTGCAGAACCACCTGGTCATGTCGACCACGGCCCAGCGCAAGGACTTGTCCGACCCGCAAGTCATCCACGACTTCGCGCAGATCGTGGGCGATGAGACCCACCTCGACTACCTCTACGTGCTGACCGTTTCCGACATCAACGCCACCAACCCCACGCTCTGGAATTCCTGGCGCGCCAGCCTGTTGCGCCAGCTCTATACCGAGACCAAGCGCGCCCTGCGCCGCGGCCTGGAAAACCCGGTGGACCGCGAAGAGCAGATCCGCCGCACCCAAAGCGCGGCGCTGGATATCCTGGTGCGCGGCGGCAACGACCCGGATGACGTCGAACAACTATGGTCGCAACTGGGTGACGATTACTTCCTGCGCCACACCGCCGGCGACGTCGCCTGGCACACCGACGCCATCCTTCAGCAGCCGGCCGACGGTGGCCCACTGGTACTGATCAAGGAAACCACCCAGCGCGAATTCGAAGGCGGCACGCAGATCTTCATCTACGCGCCGGACCAGCACGACTTCTTCGCCGTGACCGTGGCGGCCATGGACCAGCTCAACCTGAACATTCACGACGCCCGGGTGATCACCTCCAGCAGCCAGTTCACCCTCGACACCTATATTGTGCTCGACACCGATGGCGACTCGATTGGCGATAACCCGCTGCGCGTGAAGAAGATCCGCGAAGGCCTGACCGAAGCCCTGCGCAACCCGGATGATTATCCAACCATCATCCAGCGCCGCGTACCGCGCCAGCTCAAGCACTTTGCCTTTGCACCCCAGGTGACTATTTCCAACGACGCCCAGCGCCCGGTCACTTTGCTGGAGCTCAGCGCGCCGGATCGCCCGGGCCTGCTGGCACGGATTGGCGGGATTTTCCTGGAGTTCGACCTGTCGCTGCAAAACGCCAAGATCGCGACCCTCGGCGAGCGCGTGGAAGACGTGTTCTTCATCACCGACGCCGATAACCAGCCGCTGTCCGACCCTGAGCTGTGCCGCCGCTTGCAGGAAGCGATCGTGGAGCAATTGAGCGTGACCCAGGAACCCGGCGTCGAGCTGACACGCTTGACCCTATGAACATCGGCTCTGTGGGAGGGGGCTTGCTCCCGATAGCAGTGGATCAGATAACAATCAGCTGACTGACACACCGCAATCGGGAGCAAGCCCCCTCCCACATTTAATTTTCGCCGGCAACTGAATTTGACGAGACTTTCGATGAACAACGCCCTGAACCAGCTGCAGCCCTACCCGTTCGAGAAACTGCGCGCACTGCTCGGCAGCGTCAAACCAAACCCGGACAAACGCCCGATTGCGCTGTCCATCGGCGAGCCCAAGCACAAATCTCCGACGTTTGTCGCTGAGGCGCTGAGTAACAACCTCGATCAGATGGCCGTGTACCCGACCACGCTGGGTATCCCCGCACTGCGCGAAGCGATTGGGGCCTGGTGCGAGCGCCGCTTCAACGTCCCGCACGGCTGGCTGGACCCGGCGCGCAACATCCTGCCGGTCAACGGTACGCGAGAGGCGTTGTTTGCCTTTACCCAGACCGTGGTCAATCGCGGTGACGACGCGCTGGTGGTGAGCCCGAACCCGTTCTACCAGATCTACGAAGGCGCCGCGTTCCTCGCAGGGGCCAAGCCGCATTACCTGGCATGCCTGGACACTAATGGTTTCAACCCGGACTTCGATGCCGTGTCACCGGACATCTGGAAACGTTGCCAGATCCTGTTCCTGTGCTCCCCAGGCAACCCGACCGGTGCGCTGATTCCGCTGGACACCCTGAAAAAGCTGATCGCCCTGGCCGACGAGCACGACTTCGTGATTGCCGCCGACGAATGCTACAGCGAGCTGTACTTTGACGAACAAACCCCGCCGCCGGGCCTGCTCAGCGCCTGCGTTGAACTGGGTCGCCAGGACTTCAAGCGTTGCGTGGTGTTCCACAGCCTGTCCAAGCGTTCCAACCTGCCGGGCCTGCGCTCCGGGTTTGTGGCTGGCGACGCGGATATCCTCAAGGCCTTCCTGCTGTACCGCACCTACCACGGCTGCGCGATGCCGGTGCAAACCCAACTGGCCAGCATCGCCGCCTGGCAGGACGAGGCCCACGTGCTGGCCAACCGTGACCTGTATCGCGAAAAATTCGACGCCGTGCTGGCGATCCTCAAGCCGGTGCTGGATGTGCAAAGCCCGGACGGTGGCTTTTATCTGTGGCCGAATGTGAATGGCGACGATGCAGCGTTTTGCCGCGATTTGTTCGTGGAAGAACACGTGACGGTGGTACCGGGCTCGTATCTGTCGCGTGAAGTGGACGGTTTCAACCCGGGCGCGGGGCGCGTGCGCCTGGCGCTGGTTGCGCCGCTGGCGGAGTGTGTGGAAGCGGCTGAACGGATTCGTGCCTTTATTCAGCGTCGCCGATAATGGCCAGGGGGGGGCACTTCAAGTGACCCGAATTCGCTTCACTCACATTCAGATCCACCCACACGTGTGCTGAAACGTTTTCTCTCATCCGGTGATGACGAATCAGGCTGTATAACCGCAATTGCTGAGGGGGCAATTTTCGCTCGTACGGGAGAGGCTCGGCATAGGAGACTTCTCCTCAAACAGAAGACATTGGGTTGTGTCCAACGCAGGAAACGTTCGCCCACCTACCGATAATGGTAGCCACCCGGACCGCTTATCCACTATAAAATCGCGCGATACTCTAAATGCCAAGGATGGATGATGCGTATTATTTCTGGAAATGGCGGAGCATTAGGCACCGCGCTCAAACAAGATATTGCTTCTTACCGCTATAAAGTATTCGTGGAAAAACTCGGCTGGCCATTGGATTGCCCTAATCAACTGGAGTTGGACGAGTTTGACCGGGATGACACGTTCTATATCACGGCCAAAGATGAGGCAGGCAAAATCGTTGGCACCGCGCGCCTCCTGCCGACGACCAGTCCCTATCTTTTATCAGAGATTTTCCCGTACTTGTTAGGCGCAACCCAACCGCCGTCACAAAAACATGTGTGGGAGCTTTCCAGATTTGCGGCAGTGGCGCTCGAAAAGGACACTGACGCGCTTAGCACCTACTCCTCCTCCCATTCAATGTCTCTGCTGCTTGCAGCCATTGAATACGCCAAGTCTCTGGGAGCTCGCCAACTGCTGACCGTTTCGCCGAGCGCTATAGCAAGACTACTGCTTAAAAAGAACTTCAGCATTCGTCGACTCGGCCCTTCCAGCATCAGCGAAGGCGTTAGCATCATGGCCCTGGAAATCGACCTGGCTGCGACGCGCCGCCATTAAGCGGGTACTTGCCAGGGCCGGATGCCGGCTATATCAGCGGCGCCAGCCTTCCCGCCGACAGTGGCTTTGACGCCTGATCCACGCAGCCGAAAACAACGCCGGACCCGCCGCGATTACTGGGCCAGACGTTGTTTTTAACAGGCGCTTCGCCTTATTCGGCGCCCGAAGAGCACACGATGTTGACGATACGATCCGGGACGAAGATGAACTTATCCACGCGCCCCCCCGACAGCCAGCGCTGTACTGTTGCATCCAGCAATACCAGTGACTTTACCGCGTCTTCGCTCATACCGCGCCGAAGCATGATGCGGGTCCGCAGCTTTCCGTTGATGGACACCGGGCACTCGAATTCAGCCTCATACAGCAAGCTTTCATCGGCGGTTGGATAACCGGCGTCCAGAATGGATACCTTGTGACCAAGGGCCTCAGACCACAACTCCTCGGTAATGAATGGAGCATAGGGATGCAGCAACTTGAGCAACAGCTCCAACACTTCCCGCTTATGGCAGTGCAATGCGCTGAGCTGATTCACGCAGATCATCAACGCTGCAATAGCGGTGTTGTAGGATATCTCATGGGTCGCTCGGCGCACCTTGGCGATGGCCGTGTGCAGCACCTTGAGCTCTTCGCCAGTGGCAGCGAGGTCCTGCACGATGGCAGCACCGTGCTCATCCTGAAAAAGCCGCCATATCTTCTGCAAGAACTTGTGCGGCCCATCAATGGATTGCGTCGACCAGATGGCGGTCTGATCAATCGGACCGAGAAACATCTCGTGGAGGCGGAAGGTGTCGGCCCCATACACATCGATCAAGTCATCCGGGTTGACTACGTTGTATTTGGACTTGGACATCTTTTCCGATAAACGATCACACAGAAAGGTACCGTTCGAATAGATAAACTCGCCCTGGGTATATGTCTGACGCCATGAACGAAGCGCCTCGACATCAACCTGGTTCTTGTCATTTACAAAGCTGATATCCACATACAGCGGCTGGAGATCGCGCGCTCCCTTGAGATCGGCGGACACGAACTCATGGGTCGATTTGTCTCGGTAAATGATCGCCGAAACCCCAAGAATCATGCCTTGGCACAGGACTCTCTTGAACGGCTCATCAAATGTGATGAGACCGCGGTCCTTAAGAAAGTGAGTCCAGAAACGCGAGTAAAGCAGATGGCCATTAGCATGCTCGGCACCGCCCACATAGAGATCCACGGACTGCCAATAAGCCAACGCAGCCTTCGAAACGGGTTCGTTGGTATTGGACGGATCCATATACCTGAGAAAGTACCAACTGGATCCGGCCCAACCCGGCATCGTGGTCGTTTCATACTTATGACCGCCATAACGCCAGCTACTGGCGCGCTCCAACGGCGGCTCACCCTCACTGGTCGGCAAGAAGGCCTCGACATCGGGCAACGTTACGGGCAGGTCCTCCTCAGGCACTGCGCGAGGAACACCCTGCTCGTCGTAATAAATCGGAATCGGCTCACCCCAATAACGCTGGCGTCCAAAAATCGCATCTCTGATGCGATAGCTGAAGGCGCGCTTACCTACCCCGCTCGACACCAAGCGGTTCAAGATCCACTCGGTAGCCTCTGTACGAGACAGGCCTGTGACCTCACCAGAGTTGATCAGCTTGCCCTCGGTTACCAAAAACGGCTTGCTCGCCTGCTCTGCCCCCTCGTAGATATACGTGATGGGCAGATCGAATGTTTGAGCAAAGTTGAGATCGCGCTGATCGCCGGACGGTACCGCCATGATGGCGCCAGTCCCGTAATCGGCCAGGACATAGTCAGCAATCCAGATCGGGAGGTTCTCGCCGGTCAACGGGTGGATCGCATAGGCACCGGTAAATTGGCCCGTCACACGATCTGTCTTGGCCATGCGATCACGCTCGGAACGCAAGGCTGCCTCATTGCGATAGCCCGTCACCTCGCTCTTGAATGATTGAGGGGTGATCGCCTCAACGACTTCGTGCTCGGGCGCCACCACCAGAAAAGTAGCGCCGAAAAGCGTATCAGGGCGCGTCGTGAAGACCTTGATGGAACACTTAGAGTCGCGAACCTGAAAATCTATTTCAGCGCCCTGTGACTTGCCAATCCAGTTGCGTTGCATATCCTTGAGCGCTTCAGGCCACTCCAGCCCGTCGAGGCCTTCAAGCAGCCGGTCGGCATAAGCTGAAATGCGCAACATCCATTGTTTCATCATCTTTTTCTGAACGGGGTGACCGCCGCGCTCGGAAAAACCTTCCTTGATTTCATCATTGGCCAAAACAGTGCCCAAGGCCGGGCACCAATTGACGTAAGAGTCGGCACGATAAGCCAATCGGTAGTTCATCAGAAATGCCGATTTTTCCAGTGCCGAGAAGCTGGCCCATTGCGCCGCGGTAATGACTGAAGTCCGAACATCCGACCAGGCATTGACTGCTGTGTTGCCGGCGTGCTCGAACTTTTCAATCAGTACACTAATAGGAAGAGCCTTCTGGGAATCAAGGCAGTACCAACTGTCGAACAACTGGCAAAATATCCATTGTGTCCAATGATAATATTGAGCGTCGGAGGTTTTTATTTCACGATCCGTATCGTAACAAAAACCCAACTTCCTGAGCTGCGCCTTAAAAGTCGCTATATTTTTGTCGGTGGTAATCCTGGGGTGCTGTCCGGTCTCGATCGCATATTGTTCTGCGGGCAATCCAAACGAGTCGAAGCCCATCGGATGCAATACATTGAACCCTAACATCCGCTTGAAGCGACTGTACACGTCGGTGGCAATATAACCCCGGGGATGGCCAACGTGCAGGCCTGCACCCGATGGGTAAGGAAACATATCAAGGCAATAGTATTTAGGCAGCGAAGTGTCTAGTTTAACGGAGTAATGTTTTTCATTTTCCCAGCGCGCGAGCCATTTTTCTTCAATCTTCCTTATACTATCTATTTGCATGAACAACTCCTAAAAACCCGCAGACACCCAATTTTCCGAGAGGGGAAATATATTACAATCGAGCGCTATTCGCAACGCGCTGCGGGTTAATTTAAGGAAGGCATATATCGTTTGGGTCACCCCGTTTTCGGGCTGTAGAAAACCATAATGGCGCCCCGTCTTTGAGCATTAGGTCAGCCGGGGAATAGCCCGCCGAAATCATCCGCTGCAATGATCGTAGATACTCCCTCTCCGTATCCGCCGCCCCCTGGCAATCCAACCCTTCAGAGGCAAGCTCGACAAGTCGCTGTATACCCGAGGCGAGTGAGATTCCGGAAGAGTCGACGCCCTTCATGCCAAACTCCGCGGCCTGAGCATATTTTATATTCAACTCATTCAGCGCTTGCCCCCCTAGAAAATCCAATGCGCCATCCAGGGCTTCCTCGCTATAGGCCAACCCCTTCCAGAACGCTGCAAGTGAAGCGGCAAATGGCGACGCACAGGTATCGGCAGAACGAAACTCGACGACATTTTTCAGCCGTGCCTCTGGATACAGCGTGCCTAGGTGCATGACCCAGTCCTGGAGTGTTGCGCCACCTGAGCGAGCGCCTAGACGAATGTAATCCCGAAAAATCAAGTCATTCATATGGATCAGCTCGCCCTCACGTTGAATGAACAGAACCGGCTTATCCAGTGCCCATTCGACATAGTGTTCAAAGGCGTTTGGAACGAACTCGGCGCTCAACATGAAATCCGGGATACCTGCGCGTTGTTGATCAAATAATGTCCACGCATGCATACGGTGACTTTTATAGCGGCTGGACACGGCAGCAGAATAAGGTGAGTTGGCAAATAGCGCGACAATATAGGGTTGGCACGCAACCCCCAATTTCAAGAGTTTTCCGGCATGTCGTTCAGAGAAGTAATCGACAGATACCTGCATTGACGCTGTCATCTTTTGACCCGCCGATGCGCCCGTGACTTTCTCCAAAATGGGCATCATATGCAGGTAGCGTTTACGCGGCACCGTCGCAACCGACGACACATCGCCGAACGGTCTAAACCCAATGGGTAATAAAGAAATGGCCAGCCTGTTACAGACCTCATCAAGTTCGCGCAAGAAAATCTCGAGTTCAACAAGGATGTCAGAAACAAGACGAAGCGGAGAAGAAGAAAACTCCATCTGCCCGCCGGGTTCGAGGCTTACAACCGTGGCCCTGCGCTTCAACCCAACAATCAGGCCGTCGTCATGAACAGGCGCATATCCGTAGCTTAACAAGCCTTTGAAGATACTCGACAAGCTGCGCACGCCAAAAAAAGGCACGCTCAACGAGGTCGTTCGATCAATCAGGATCAACTCATATTCAAGCCCAATCAACGACGACGTCCTGGACTTGATGTGCCGATGAAAATAGGCAACACAATCGTCCTTTATTATGGTTCTCTCATCCTGCACTTCAAGCAGCTCACCGGCCATATTGATTGTCCACTCGCACTACGCCAACAGGTCTTCAAGATCACGCAATGCTGTCATCAGCCTGTCGATATCTTGCCGGGTATTGTAAAGATGCATCGAGACACGCAAAGCACCGTTAATACCGCTACTTCTATACAGCGGCTGATTGCACTGAAATCCGGAACTCACTGCGATGTCGTAACGATCGGAAAGAATCCTTGAAACAAACCCGAGCTCCACGTTGCCTGCGGGAACGATAGGGAAAATCGGCAGGTGTTGAGGCGCTAAAGGGAAAGCCATCTCAATATTGCGCACCGTACGAATCTGCGACGAAAAATAACGCTCCAAGTCCTTATCGTGGTCATGAACCAACTGGACACCCAAGCTGTTTATATAGTCGACTGCGGCCCCCAGACCTATGGCGCCCTCAATGTTCGGCGTTCCAGCCTCGAAACGGCCGGGCCCGGATTGAAAGCTGATATCGTCACTGCCCACTTTATTGACCATGCCACCGCCGTAGCGATGACACTTCATGGATGCCTGCAAGTCCCGTCGAACGTAAAGCACCCCTATTCCTGATGGCCCAAACATCTTGTGCCCGGACAGAGCGAGAAAATCACAGGCCATATGCCCTACGTTGACCGGGATATGACCAACGGTCTGCGCAGCATCAACCAAGCTCAACGCTCCTCGTGCCCTGGCGATAGCACACAGTTGGCGCACCGGCTGCACATTACCGGTGACATTCGAGGCGTGACAAACGGCAACCAACTTCGCAGGGTCAGCGGCGAGCAGCGAATCCAGATGATCAAGGTCTATGCAACCGCTTTGATCCAGCCTGGCCACGGTCACTCGGCATCCAAACAGCCAAGGCAACAGATTGGAATGATGCTCCAGGGGCGAAACCACGACATGGTCGTCCTTCCCCAGCGACAGCGCATTGGCCACCAGATTGATCGAGTCCGTACAATTAGCGGTGAATATCACTTCATCAGCACTGCCGCCTAGAAAACCAGCAACTTTATTTCGAGAAGCCTCATAGAGCTGAGAGGACAACTGGGCATATTGATGATTCGAACGTCCGACGTTGCTGGCAGCATTCCGATAATAATCAGTGATGGCCTCAATGACCGGCGTCGGTTTTAACGATGTTGATGAGCTGTCGAAATAAATACGCTGATTATCTTGAAGAAACGGAAAGTCATTACGCGGATCGGGCAACACCAGGCTTCTCATATTTGACGTTTGCATAACATATTCTCTTTATAAGCACGTCATTTTTAATCCCGAACAGGATTATTTGACGATCGCAAATTTACCCGATGATTCAGGCGCTATACTTGGAACAGCAAGCAGTTCAACCACACGCTGACGGCCAAACCAATGGCGTAGTGAGGCATGAACGACTGACATATCCACCGCGTCATTCGAGGCATTCATCACATAGAGCAACGTGACGCAGGCGTCGGTTACCTGCAGTTGATACTGCCGTACCCAGGGTGCGCAAACCGTAAGCACTTCATCGAGGTCAGCAAGCGTCTTGATATCGCCCTCATCGGTCACGATCGCATCCTTGACCCTGCCGTGTAACTTTAATAGAGGAATAGCCTCTGACGGCTTGAAGGCATGCCCTGCCCAGTCTCCATCGGCTAGCTCAACCAAGTCTCCGGTGGCGTAACGCAAAAAAGGCATAAGCGGGTTTTTCCAGGATGTGACAATCAGCTCGAATATATTGCGCTCAGGTAAATACGGTTTGAGCTCTATAATGGTTTCATGGCCACAGCGCACAAAGGTGCCCGCCCGATTTTGCATAAACATAACGCCTAATTCCGTAGAGCCATACATGCTCAATACTGGCCTACCGTAAGCGCGTTCAATCAGCCTGCGCACAGTAGCGGTCAGGTACTCATAAGAAGCGGCGATGTAATCAGGGATATACAAGGGCTCATCGATTTTATACTCAGCCCGTTTGACCAGGAAAATTGCCAGGTAAGTTGGATCTATCTCCAGCAACCTTGGAGCAAACATCCACAGTTCCGCGCCGATCCGCTTGATGTCGGTCATGGTCCAGCGGGTAGGGTCCGGGTGAGTGTTAAGGTTCAGTACGCCGTTGTGTATTCTTTCGTTATAGTCAGGATTATCCAAAAAACACGAGACCGCAGAACATGCCGCGGTGGTCAACACTGCTTTTTTATCATGCTGTATTGAGTAGCCGGCCATATCACTCACGCATTGATAGGCATACGTGAACTCACGGCTCCACCAGCCTTTATATCGAATGATCTGAAGAATTTGATGGCTGCTACCCGATGTACTGGCGAACTCAACATCTCCTCCCTCAATGCCCATGCGCATCGCATCCGTCATAAAGTTTTGCGGAAATCCGGAAATGATTTCCTGTTTACTCAATAACGGAATATCACCGGGCTCGCCCTTTTCAAAAAAGCGACCAAGGTTCCCGACCACGCGCTGATAGAGGGGGACTTGAAAATGGTTAATCGACATCCCTTAGGCTCCTTTTAGCAGCTTCACTGACGAAACGTTTCCATATCTGCATGTTTTCCGGGTGATTAACTAATGTCTTTTCAATATGCCCCTGCAATCCCAGAACGAAATGATCATCACCGTTAAGTTCCAAGCCCTCTATCAACCCGTCGTCCGATATCGCATTGGCCTTCAACGAAGGTGCCAAACGCTTGACTGCTTGATGGTGCACAGATGAAATAGTGAGCGTGCTTCTCTGCGTGATCGCGTAAAGCTGGCTGGTGGGGTCCACGTCAACAGGGTGATAGTTGATCCAACCGTCATTATCTATACTGTGATCGACGCCCCGATAAGGAATCTCCTGAAAGAGCGTTCCCCCTTCTGCAACGTTAATCAGTTGCATGCCCCTGCACACCCCTAGAATGGGAAGCTTGCGGGCCTTGGCTTCCCGATACAACAGCAGCTCCAGTGCGTCACGGTCTTTGTCGGGACTCAACATCATGGGGCGCTTGTAGGCCTCTCCTACGCCCGTAACCTGGGAGGTATAAGTGACTTCGAGCGCCTCTCCATAACTACTGGGACACAGATCCTGACCGGACGGTAACAGCAAGCCGCTTGCCAGTTCAAACAAGCGCTCGACACACTCGGTGGACATGCCAGGCGAAAGAATAAGAGGCAGGCACTTCAACGAAATCAGAAGATCGATAAAGCTGCTATTGACCACGTTCACTGACAAGGCAGCCGAGTGATTTATTGCTAATCGCTGGCGCGCGGCGCTGATGAGAATGACGGGCTGCATCATTCACCTCCCTGGATAAGTGGACTGTTTAATAGTAAGCACGTTGCGAAAGGCGCGCAGTATGGAATTTATCGATCAGCGCGGACCGGCAATGTATCAATGTAATCGGCGATGGAGTCCAACTTTAACCTGTCATATGAATAGCGTTGATCCGGCTCGGTATCAGGCATCTTGGTGCCTGCACGCATTGCCGACTCTACAAAAATCCCTAGTAGAGGATTCACCTCAAGCACATAGAATTTCCCATCCACAGCGGATTGCACCATATCGACGATAGTTCCATTTATCCCCAAGACCTTGGCGGCCTCAAGCGCCACTTCCACTTCGCCTCCCAGAATTCGAGGCGTCATTTCGCCGCCGGCAGATATATTTGTTTTAAAACTGTGTTTCTTCTTGCGACTGTAGCCGCCCATCAACTCGCCGTTGAAAATTTCGACACGGCGATCGTAATCACCGAACTCTATGTATTGCTCAACATAATAATCGGACAGAAAATGGCCGGTGGCCTGAATAAAATCAATGAACTGCTCGGCATCCACGAAGCGCATGATCCCCACCGCACCGTGCCCTGAGCGCGGTTTGTAAACGAGACTCCCCCAGCGCGCAAACAACTCATGAATAACAGAATCCGCAACCGACGTTCCCAGCAACGCAGCATCCGGAACGGTAACACCCTGCTTGCGCAACAACTGATTGGCTTTGAATTTATCACGGCAATTGAAAAACGAAACGCATTCATTCACCACTGCCACCCCACTATCTTGGAGTGCCCGAAGAATATCCGCCTGGTAGGCAGATTGTTCATCGGCATTCATATGAAACAGTGCATCAAAATCACTAAGGCAACGCCCACAGGCTGAATAAACCTTGCCTGAGATCACATAACACTCGCGCATATCAAACTCGGAAAAAACGACAAACCCTTTGTCCTCAAGCAACTGACACAGCACTCGCTTGGGAACATGGCCGTTATCATTTTCATACATCCACAGGATGACCGAACGACGAGTGCTGACTGAAGTATTCATCGCAGAATCTCCGCGCTTATATTTAATGATTCATCATGAGTATGGTGCGCTGAAAGCGCACCAAGGGCAGTTCAGAGAATGACCGACAAGGGGTCCTTGTACGAATCACGCTGAGTGAGGTTGTACCACCAGCGACGAACATTTTCATATTTAAATACAATGCTTTCGCTTTGCGCCTTGAGGATGTAATCCGTGTATTGAACAAACGCCAAGTCTGCCAGCGAAAGCGAATGCCCCACAAGAAACGTGCCCTCCTCACCAATGGCACGATCGATGGCGGCGTAAATAGCGTCGAGCTTTTCCTCCGCCTCTTTCACCACCGCTAAATCAGTCTCTCCACCATACATGGGTAAAAAGATTTTCTGCCATACCACCGCGAAAGCCTGCGGTGTGAAATAGCTGGAATCTACACTTAACCACTGATCCATCCTGGCAATATCTTCCTGCGCTTCAGGTACCAATGGAGTGCCGGGCAATATGGCAGCCAGATAACGATTAATGGCCTGCGACTCGTAAAGCGTCAGGTCACCGTGCACCAGTACCGGGACTTTACCGAACGGGTTCAAGCCCAAATGTTCATCCGACTTATGCGCCCCCGTGCTCAAGTCGATGCTGATAAATTCAATCGGGATGTTCTTTTCCTTCAGCACCATAAGAACACTGCGCGTACAGGCGCTATTTTCGTTACCGATCAACTTCATAGTGGTGTTTATCATTTACCCAACCCCATTTGCGAACCCATATCCAATGTATTGCCGAACGTCCATCCCTTGCGGATCACATCGCCATCGAAATAAGCGATATCCATGTTGTCCACGTTGACGACACGATGTGAGGCGGGAATGCCTTTGAGCGGGCCCTTGTGAGTAGCGGTGAAAATGCCTTGGTGAATGACGAAGCTCCCCACCGACCACATATTGGTCATGTTAATGGACGCATCGGGAAAAGCTTCGGCAAGCATCACGAAATCATCGCGCGAATGCTCCCTGCCTACAGCCAGACCTGGAACCATCTGGTCATCCCACTCAATGTCTTCACTCATGCAATCGAGCCAGGGCTCCAATTGCTTGCTCAGTAACAATTCGTTGTAATGACGCATTTTTGCCAGGTTCTCAAACTGCGGTTTCAGCGTTTTGCAGTCGTATATCTGGCACGGCTCGGTTAACGAAGGCACCTCACGCCCTTGGTCGTCAATAGCACCCAGCTGAATAAGCAAGGTGTAAGGGTCTTCATAAGTGTGTTCTTTGGTAATCCTTTGGTCGCTATCAAACCAGAACAGACTTGCCGCGATCAGTCCAACTTGTTTTTGCTCAGGCTCCACCCCCATGTAAGCTTGGACGTGTTTACCCTTCCAACCCCAAACCGCGATGAGCACATTGTCCTTCAGAAACAGCATCTGATCAGCCAATTGCATATCCACAAAGGTATTCTGCCAGTCCTCGTAGTGTTCAAGAATCTGTGAGACACCAATACGATCCGGCTGCCCAGGCGATTTGCGAATCGCATCGGCAGCGTATAAAGACGCCAGAGACTTATAATCTTTAGCGCGCACAGCGGCCAGGTAACGTTCTCGAATGACTGTCAGGCTCATGTTTATTACCAACTGAATGAATGAACGGGGTTAAGTCGACACTGAAGTAAAACTTCAGGCATCGGATCCTCGCTGGGTGACTCAAAGTCCATACCGAAGATTTCTTTATTCTCCTGCTTTATCCATTTATCGAAGGGATGCTGGGAGACGGCCAACTTTTCAAAAGCAGCCTTCAAGTCGGGTGAAGCCAAATAACAAATAAAAAGCTGCATCTCGCCAAACTGTTGCAAAAACCAGTGTTCCTCGGTGGTCTCCATGCGCCCCAGAAAAGCGCGAAATTCAGCATTGCGTTCATCTCTGATCAACTTGGCGAAATTCAGGAATCTCTCCTTTTTATCGCTGGACAAGGGAACGGCAAAAGCGATTGTTTGCATACAGTTACCTCAGGTACGTTTTATAAACTCAAGGGACACGCCCGGCTCGGACGTCATAAATAACCGAGCTTTCAAGACCGGCTCTGACCCTGCCACTGCACGAAGCTCGTAACGTTGTGCAATCCGCACCAGAATCGTCTTACCCTCTGCCTCTGCCAAATGAACGCCAATACACTTTCGCGCCCCGGCGCCAAAGGGTAAATACGCATATTTATGCACTCGCTTGATTCGTTCCGGCGTGAAACGCTCCGGGTCGAATTTCAAGGGTTCATGCCAATATTCGGCACTGCGATGTAAGCCCCATTGAGCGACGATAAAGTCAGAGCCTTTAGGAAAAAGGTAATTCTTGTATTGATAATCTTCCAGCACCACCCGACTCATGCCCCATGAAGAGGGATAAAGCCTTAGCGATTCCTTGAACACGCAGTCCGTGTAGTCCAGGCGTTTTAAATCTTCCAATGTACAAATACCATTGCCCAGGGCCGCCTCGATCTCGGACCAAAGTCGCTGTTGCTCTTGCGGATGTTTTGAGAGCAGATATAGCGCAAATGCGACGCCATTGGCTGTTGTTTCATGGCCGGCCAAAAACAGGTTCATGACCTCGTGCCTGAGTTGGATATCCGTCATCCCCTGCCCGGTATCCTCATAGACAGCAGACATATACATCGACAACAAGTCGGTGTGCTGAACATCTTTATGTTGATGACGATCGCGAATAATTTTGTAAATAATCGAGTCTATTTTTTCCTTGGCACTTTCATAAGCCTCTTCATTAGAGGCGGTAATGCTGGCTGGCGACCACAGTTTTAACAGAGAGTACTCCTGCAAAACCTCAAGGGCGTTTGTTACATCATTTGTAAAACGCGAGATATCGGTGGAAAAAAGGCATTTGATGACAATCCTCAGAGTGAGTTTTTTCATCTCTTGAGTTGCATCGAGTACGGCGGCACCTTGAGCGTCCCATTCATCAAACATTTCATCGATGCACTCATGAAAGACGTCGCCGAATGCGTCGACACTGCGTTTGCTGAATGAGGGGTTGGCAATTTTTCGTTGGCGCTTCCACTCGTCACCGATCAACGTTGAAAGACCATTACCAATGGCGGGGCTAATCTTTTCCATGGTTTCAGCGCTTTTGGAAAAAAAGCGCTCATGGGTGATCAACATATCCTCGATAAACGGGGCATCCGCAATGAGGTAACCCTCTATACCCGGCAAGTAAACGATATTTCCATATTTTTCCAAGGCGAGTGTGGTCACCCCCAAGGGGTCCTTCAGCATATAAGACGGATCGTTTAGCTCGGGAGAACGGTCCAGGCTGCCAGGCACGACATCAAATCCAGCCTGGGTCGACAGTGCCACCTCCTTAGAATCCATCAAGTCGCCGTTATTCACGCTCTTCATAGCTGCACACTCTCATAGTTACCACGATTAACCGACAGCACTCTGGGCTCGCCATTCACGGCGAAGAAGTTAAGTGACCAGGACACTTCAAGATTCAATACGTGATGCCACCAACCCGCCGGTAAATACAGCATATCGCCTGGTTCCAATTCGCATACTGTATAAACAGCCTGTTTGAAATCTGGAAACTTCTCTGTCGAATAATGATCAGGATCCACTCGACTAGGCTCATACATCAGGTTTCCGCCAACGGTCGCAGGGTAGAGAAAGCGCGTTTCACTGGGTGAATATAAGCGTATTCTTTTTCGACCCTTAAGTTGTACGAGAAAATTGTCCACCATATCCCTGTGCAACTTCAGCCCCGTATTGGCTGGACCAATCCACCACCGTGGGCTATTAAATACTTCGCGTTCAAAAACGCTTGGAAAACAATAAGTATCTTCGAGTACCGACGGCACGGTATTGGCCGCCATGTAGCCGTCAGCCGCGCATGCGGAGGTATACAAGCTATTAATATATTCGGCAAACGTGGCTTTCAGGTACTTCGGTGGATTGCCTTTTTCCAAATCATATTCTTCAACAAGAACACTCACATCCAGCATCCCCACCGTGTCCACCAGTTGCGCGACAGACATATTGAAGATGGGCCAGGTAACGCCTGCCTTTTTTACAATAACGGGTTCGCCACGCGCCAGATAGGGTTCAATCTTATCTTCGCCTGTAATCGAACGACACATTGAAAAATCTTTGCCTTGAACGCTGTGAGTTTCTAACTGTGCAATACGCTGACGATCAACAACCCCGCTATTGAATATCAGATTCAACAGTTTCATCACATCGACTTCAACATCCTGATCGTCGATGTTACCCACGATGTTCAATTTACCGGTATTGAACAGGGTTAAGGGATCATCCGCCTTATTCGCCAACGCATGAAAGGCATCTTCGCTCACTATAATCCTAGCTCGTGAGGGGCTATCCGCGCCCTGCGCCGTCCAGCAAAGCGTGTCAGTCACATCAACAGTGCTCAGCCTGAGCCCCGTTTCCAGTTGCCAATGATACCGCCCCTGCAGACCGTTCAACGCCCACGCTGGAACTCTTTCGCTCAGTTGCTCAATCAGTCGCAGAGACGAGACAGTATTCACTAACATCACATAAGCTCCATGCCAAGCCATATCAAAGCTCAAATAATAAATTCCTGTATTCTTTTCTAAACACAAGACCTATTGCATATTCGATGTAACGCATAAAGAGAGGTGCGTAACCAAGCTTTAGTGGATCTGTCTTCACAGCGACACTCAGCCAATCCCCCGAACTGGAAAACTTTTCATAAAACAGTTGGGTAAACCTATAGTCACTGGACTTAAGCCCGGCCCCGGTGAAGTGCTGCTGCCCAAACAACGAAATGATCGGTTGCAGGCTATCAAGGTGCTCAGAGAACAATTCAAGCAGCCAGGCATGGTAGATACCCTCCTGTGATGCTCTATCATCTTTAGCCACCGCGACCAGTCTGGCCTTAACCTCACTGGCTGTAAGCTCAACTTGCGTGTCCTCCTCCAGCAATCGACCCAGGGCTTTCCAATGCATTGAACAGTCATCGATATACTGATCCAGGTACAACACCAAAAACTCGCTGAAGGATTTGTTTTTTCGGTGTGCCTGGCACATCAACGTGTTCGAGACATAGCTAAAGAAGCTGTAAATCTCTTCTCGGCTTCCCAAGGCGTCCACCAAAAAACTTGGAAAATGGAACGTGGGCCACTTCGAGTCCGTTGCAATAACCCCTTCACGGTCAAATGAATAGGTGGTGTCCCTTTGAACAAATTCCGTTGTTCTGCCGATACCAAATACCCGCGTGCTCGGAATGACGTAGCCGGCTTCGTATTTATTGGTTAAGCCACTTTCCTCCAGGAATGACAGCGTGCGCGCTATCGTATATTTATCAGCATGAGCATTCCCGAGAAAAAAGGATATGAGGTTTGAATATTCTATCGGCGCGCTGGCGGTGAATTTCGTATCTTGGTTTACCTTACGATTCTTTTCTTCATGAATTTCTGCACGAATCGAAGACAGGCTTTTAAGAAACGTTACTGCCTGTTCTCTTTTGTAAGGCACCGTCGCCCGCCTTAGATTGGCCTCGTCCAAAGAAAGAATATCGTTCATTGCACCGGTGTAACCGGCACGCATCATCGTCTTCAGTTCGTCGTAACCCAAGGAAGGTAGGGAATACCCCGACCACTTGATCTGACGTTTTTTATAACGTTCATTGAGTCTAATGACGCGCTCAGCCAGTTCCAAAGCAAAACCGGCACCGCCGATATTTAGCTCCGAGCAAATGAACCAAAAATCATACAGGTCATTTTTTAACAGAAACTCTAAGTCGGCCTCAACGACATCAAGATTGCGCTTATCAATTCGCTTGCCCTTGACGTCGGGCTCGACACAAAAATAGCACTGAAAAGGGCACCCACGTGATACTTCCACGGCGATTGTCGGCGGCGTTTTAGACAGCAAAGCGGGGCCATAAAACGCCTTGATCTCACTGACGATTTCAGGCCGATACTCTGTGGTTTCAGCGGGTTTATAGAAGCCCACATCGTTATAGATATACTCGGCGCCGTTCTTGTGAATCAGCCCAGGTATTGTCCCAAGATTGCGACCGGATAGCGTGTCATTAAAGGCACGGAAAAAACCGTCCGGACATCCCTGCAACCCAAGATCAATCTCAAGGTAATTAGCCAACTTCCTGGCATGGGTAGTAAAACCAAAACCGCCCATGATAATAGGTGCATCCGTCAGTTCCCTGACTAAGCGAATCAGCCTTTTACTGTCTTCAACCGGGAAGTAGGTTCTAAAGAAGCTGCCCGGTGCTCCGTCAACCACATCATAATTGGAGAGGTCAAGCGAATCTCCTTGTCGCAGGTGTATCCCAATCATTTTTGGGCGCTGGGTCTTTATCACGTTTTTCAGGTATTCATACCAATGCTCAACGTATAACAGATCAATGCGTCTGACACTGAGGTCAAATCGTCTGGCGATTTCACTGATCTGTACAAAGGCGTACGGATATATTGGCCGCCAAGGCAAGTTGCAACAGTTTAACAATAGAAAATCAATTTCCTGGTTTTTCACAGCGTATCGCCTTGTCTACCGGTGCCTATGCACTGACTAATTGGTCAAAAACATCGGTAACTTGAACACGGCCTTGCGTGAATTACATCCTTGGCAAATAGCCATATTGCCGAGCTGTTTGACTCTGCTTTTAACTATTTTTTTCAGGTTGTCGTTGTCGATATGGCCGATATTGGACACGTGTCCAAAATCCTGGAAGCAGCCGAGGATGTCGCCTTTATAGCTCACGCTGACACTGCCGTCGCCAATGGCACAGAAGTTCCTGTTTTCCAAGGTTCCCAATACGGCATTCAGCATGAACTTGACCTTGCCCATACCGGTTTTGTATTCGCTTTCAGACAAATTCAAATCCAGTTCATGCACCAGCTTTTGCCGATATTCACTTTCCAGTTTTGCATTGATGTCCCCTCCTCTATTCCACAGAGGAAACAAATAGATCCGCTTGAAACCAAGGGCGCGCAGGTGTGCCACGGTTTGCGGCAAGGTGCTGTAGATCAACGGTCCGCCCGTTAAGTGGACGATGACTTTATCGGCAGCGGCCTCAGCCAACGCTGCGATATTTCTCCAGATTTTTTCATGGTTCAGGCCGATATGGACCTTGTCGAACACTTCTTTTTGAATGGAGCTGACAGACAATCGTATGACATCAACATTCTGTACGCACGCGTCCAGATTGCGCTGATTGAAAGTAACGGCGGTGGTCGTCACATCAGTTAATACCCCCGAGCGCCGCATCATTCTCAGAAGTTCATGAAACTCGGGGTGTATGGTCGGCTCACCTCGGCCGGCCAGGTCCAGTTCCCATACATAGGATGGATCTACTTGAGAAACGATCTTATCCATGGTCTCCAGCGAGATAAAACCATAGTCCTTGATCACCGAACGGGGACACATACTGCAGGCAGCAGGGCACGATGGAGTCGCCTCAACATTGACAAGTACTTTCTTAAGCACGGGCAGGTCCCTCCATTGAATCGTTCATATTCCATTGGCCGCACATCCGGACTTTCGACTCTTCCAGGCGTCGCGGTGCATCGACTCATCGGCAATCTATAGAAAGTGGATCCCTTCTGTAACTACCACTATTGGTAGGTACACTAATGATCCGAAATCATTATTCTTCACCCAATAAAGCGCTGTCAGCCAAGTTGACCGTCGAGTTCAAATAGGGAGCATTTCCACTCAAAATAATTTTATGGCGTCAGGATTATGCCTCTTTAGCAGCTTGTGTATTCATTTGATTTCTATCGTAAAACTGATCAGATTTACGGCGCTGCTTGGCGTCCCCCGATGCGTGGCAAGGTAAAACTACGATGAGTGCATTGATGAACAACTGGCAAGAAGATTTACTGATGATAACGGACGCAAAGTTGTCCGAATCACAGATAATCAAACACATTCAAGATACTGCAGTGAAGCTTGAGTTCGAGTATTGCGCTTACGGGCTACAGCTTATTTTTCCCGAGGAAAAAGTCGTCATGTTCAACAACTATCCTCAGCAGTGGCAAAGGCGCTACGAGTCCGAAAACTATTTGGCTATCGACCCGAGCGTTGCTAAAGGGAGACAGAGCCAGGAACCGTTGATATGGAGCGATGAACTCTTTCGCAACACCAAGGCTTTTTGGGAGGAGGCCCGTGCGGCAGGGCTGAAGGTCGGGTGGGCACAATCGATCACTGACGCGGCGGGTGTTGCCAGCATGTTAACGCTCAGTCGCTCTTCACAACCCATCACTCGCCTGGAACTGGAGGCCAATGAAATAAAAATGCGTTGGTTGGTTAATGTGGCTCACATCACACTTTCGAGACGCATATGTACCCGACTCGCCAATCCCCACGAAGTGAAGCTCACGTCTCGTGAAAAGGAGGTTCTCAAATGGACAGGCAGTGGAAAAACCTCTTTTGAAATCTCCTGCCTATTGGCAATTTCAGAAAACACCGTTAACTTTCATATCAAAAACTCCATATTAAAATTGAGCGCATCGAATAAGACTGCCGCCGTTGTTCAAGCTTTCCTGACCGGATTATTAAACTGATACTCCCTATGATAAAAAAATCAATACATGCCTTCGCCCACCACATTCATTTGCGTCGTTCTTATTCCGTAGTAATCAGATCTGGATACGCCACCAGGGTATCTACCAGAGCAACGTGGTCAACCGAATAGTTTTGTCGGCGAACAAGACATCATCCGTACCTGGCTCTTCTCGACACTGGTACGCAGCCATTTTGAAGCAAAGCCCGGACGGTGATTTCTATCAGTGGCCGAGTGTGAATGGCGACGACGACGCCTTTTGCCGCGATTTGTTCGTGGAAGAACACCTGACTGTGGTACCGGGCTCATACCTGTCGCGTGACGTGGACGGTTTCAACCCTGGCGCTGGTTGCACCGCTGGCGGAGTGTGTGGAAGCGGCTGAACGGGTCAGGGACTTCATTCAACGTCGTTCCTGAACACCCAGCCCGTGTTTACCTCAGATAAACGCGGGCTTACATACTCTAACAGTACGTTAGGAACGTTCCTGCGACGTGGATGAATAAGCCAATACATTCGTCCATTCTCATCGCAGGAAAGATCACATGATAAATCCCGCTTCCCAGCCCGTTTTTCTACACCACCAAACCACCCCGTCCATCGAAGATGATACGGGCAGCGCACACTCCCTTTCCAGAAACCGACGAAATATTGGTGAGCCCGCCAAATACTGGCCCCAAAACAGCACGATAAAAATCGCCATGTACGACTACGATATGGACGATGAATATGTATTGGCCGTCAAAAAAGCCGCCAGCGAATGGCTGCCCCATATCAATCTGAAGTTCGAGTTCGTAGCTGGAGAAGAGGGCAATGTTCGTATCACACAAAATGTGAACAACAACTCCGAAGGCAGCTCAGCCATAGGCACGGACGCACTCGACAGATCTCCAGCGCACCCCACCATGGCGCTCCCACGGGACCATAGGCATCCCAGATTCGCTTACATAGTGAGGCACGAGTTCGGCCATATGCTTGGCGCTCATCATGCTCATCAACACCCCGACGCCAACATTCCATGGGATATGGAGAAGGTCAATCGTATGGTCGGACTCAGCCAGCAAGAGGTAGAACGCAACTTGCTTCCCTTGCCTCGGTCCAGCAAATACGACTTCACGACCTACGATGGCGACTCGGTCATGCACTATGAAATCAATCCCGCCCTCACCCATGGAGGCTGGGGCCAATCCGAAAGCTGGACGCTGAGCGACGAAGACATAGCCTGGGCCAAAAAGGCCTACCCAAAAACGACGCCTGCTATTTCTTGAGCCCAAGGTTCGCCTCACTCATCCATCAGCCGCGTCTTGATCTAAGCGCATGGGTCGCCGCTCCCACAACGTGGGGCGGTCATGGCTGATGTATCTTGCAACCCATAAATGGGAACAAAGCTTCTTAAATGTTCCACCCACGCTCATCTGGTACACACACTCAGGTGAACGACATGCCCCTCACGATTCCAGCCAACCCCGCCCCTGCGCACGTCATGAGCGCACCTCTGAGTAGAAGTAAACGCGGCGTCGCCATGCCGGACAAACTATGGCCTCAACATTCGGTGCTGACCATCTCGCGACTGAACATGACGCAGGAACAAAAGGATCTGGTAAAGCACAACATCAACAAATGGGCCCCGCACACCAATCTCTACTTCAAGTTCATTGACAGTCCCGACGGCGATATACGCATCACGGTAGACAATGACACCGGCCCTGGATGGTCAAAAGTGGGTACCGACGCCAAGAAGGTTCCATTGTCCAGGCCCACCATGGGCATCAGCTTCACACGGTCTGACGCTAGTATTGCCGCCACAATCCAGCATGAATTCGGCCATGCCCTGGGCCTCAAACATGAGCATCAGCACCCTGACCGGACATTGGACTTAAACAGGGAGAACATCTACGACGAATACGAAAAACGGGGGCGATTCAGCTATGAGGCCGATAACGATATCGTCAGGACTTTTTCACGTCACCAGGTACAGGCCTCTGCAAACTATGATGACAAATCCATCATGCACTATGGCTTTTCTGCTTCAAGACTCAACAGTGCCCCCCCCATCCCGCGTAACTTCAAACTGTCTGAAGACGATAAAACGTTCATCCAGTCGCTTTATCCAGAAGATAAAACCTTCGTGGGCAAACTGCTCAATTCAAGCATCCTGGCAATGATCAGCCCCACCACTACTTGACACTTCCCAAGTTCGCTTCGCTCATGTCCAGGTCCGCCAATACTTCGCGCAGTACATCGTCGCCAATCTGGTGCTGGCGACTCAAACGGTAGAGCTCCAGGCGCTGCGCGCGTAGTGCCTTGAGCCTCAGCCTGCGCTCCAACTGATCCATTTGCAGCGCCAATGCCTGAGCCTCGGCCGAGTCATTGAATACGTCCAACTGATGACGATACTCCGCCATCAGTCGAGCCTTGAGCTCGGTGGCCAATGCCGCTTGAGCGGCGTCCGGCGTTTCGGCTTCGGCGGGTTCTTCGACCTCCAGCGCATGGATCGCCGCCACGGCGGTCTTTTTCCAGGCCTCGCGCACTTCGTTATGGCGCCTCTCATCCGGACCTTTCTCGACACCCCGCAGCAGCAATGGCAGGGCGATACAGGCCGCGACCAGGGACAACAGGATGACCCCGGCAGCGATAAAGATCAGCAGGTCACGCTCGGGGAAATTCTGGCCCGGTGCCAGCAGCAAGGGCACCGACATCACACCCGCCAACGTCACCGCACCGCGGACACCGCCAACGGTCAACAACCAGCAGGAACGGGCCGTCGGTACCAGGGTCAGCGCACTTTTGCCGCGCAGCCTGCGCAGCAGACCCGACAGCCGCCAGATGCTCTGCACCCATATAAAGCGCAATACCACCAGCACCAGGAAGATCGCCATCACCTCCAGGCAGCGATACATCAAGGTGGGCCACAGCGTGGTTTCATGGCTGACCACCGCCTTGATGATGTCCGGCAGCTGCAGGCCGAGCAGCAAAAAGATCAAGCCGTTGAAGGCAAATTCCAGCAACGACCATACGCTGCGGTTGAGCAGGCGCGTGCTGGTCTGGCGCGGCAACAGATCGAGCCAGCTTTGCATCATGCCTGCCGCCACCGCCGAGAGAATGCCGGACGCGCCCAGGCGCTCAGCCAGTACGTAGGCAGCAAAGGGCAGCAACAACATGAACACCACATGGGTCGCCGGGTCATCCCAGCCCCGCGCAATCATCCAGGCGCGCAGGCGGCCGACCAGCCAGCTCAACGCCACCCCGATCGCCAGCCCGCCTACAGCCACCAGCACAAAAGTCAGGCTGGCATCAGCCAGCGAAAACACACCGGTCAACGCCGCCGCCAGGGCAAATTTGAAGGTCACCAGGCCCGATGCGTCATTCATCAAGGCCTCGCCCTGAAGCATGTGCATCAGCGGCTTGGGCAAACGATTCTGCGAAATGGCGGACACCGCCACGGCGTCCGTGGGCGACAGCACCGCTGCCAGGGCAAAGGCCACGGGCAACGGAATCGAGGGCAACAGCCAATGAATGAAGTAGCCGGCACCGACCACGGTGAACAGCACCAACCCCACCGCCAATGTGAGGATCGGCCCGCGCAAGCGCCACAATTCACGCTTGGGCATGCGCCAGCCATCGGAAAACAGCAACGGCGGCAAGAACAGGAACAGAAACAGCTCCGGGTCCAGCGCCACGTGCAGGCCCAGCGTAGGCCAGGCCAGCAGGGCTCCGGCGGCAATCTGCAGCAACGGCAACGGCAGTGGGATAATGCGCCCGACCAGGCGCGAAACGCTGACCAGCATCAGCAGGATAAGAACGGTGTAGGCGGTTTGCATAACGCGGGGTTCCCGGACAATCGACTTGCAATGACACACATCAGGCAACAACTGGCCGTTGAAGTGCCTTATTACTCCGCTATGTTACCCGCCTGTACCGCGCACTGGCGCTTACACAAACGTCGCATCCTGCTGACGAGCGGAGCCGAAACGCGCCGGGCGTGGCATAATCCGCGATCTTCCATTTTTCATTCGTCCAGAGGAGGGCAATTCCTTGACTGCTTCAAGCAAAACCTTGCACCTTTTCGGCATCAAAGCCTGCGACACCATGAAAAAGGCGCGCACCTGGCTCGATGAGCATGCGGTGACCTATGAGTTCCATGACTACAAAACGGCCGGTATCGACCGCGAACACTTGACTCAATGGTGCAACGAGCACGGTTGGCAGGTGGTGTTGAACCGTGCAGGCACCACCTTTCGCAAACTCGAAGACGAACGCAAAGCCGATCTCGATCAGTCGAAAGCCATTGAGTTGATGCTCGCACAACCCTCGATGATCAAGCGCCCGGTGCTCGATCTCGGTGACAGAACCCTGATTGGCTTCAAGCCAGATAGTTATTCGGCGGCCCTCAAGTAGGCCAGCCTTCCATTTTTGTAGAGGTAACAGCATGTCCCATTCCCTGTTCAGCCTGGGCTTCGGCGTCGGCACTCAGAACCGCCAAGGTGCTTGGCTGGAAGTGTTTTACGCACAGCCCCTGCTCAACCCGTCGGCTGAAATCGTCGCGGCCATCGCGCCGATCCTGGGTTACACCGAAGGCAATCAAGCGATCACGTTCACCATCAGCCAGGCGCTGCAATTGGCTGATGCGCTCAAAAATGTCGATGCGACCCAAGCCGCGCTGCTCAATCGGCTCGCCGAGAGCCACACCCCGCTGGTCGCGACGCTGCTGGCTGAAGACGCCGCACTGACCTCCACGCCTGAGGCTTACCTCAAGCTGCACCTGCTGTCCCATCGCCTGGTCAAGCCTCACGGCTTGAGCCTGGCCGGTGTGTTCCCGCAGCTGCCGAACGTGGCGTGGACCAGCCAGGGCGCCATCGACATCGCTGAACTGGCCGAACGCCAGCTGGAAGCGCGCCTGCGAGGCGAGCTGCTGGAAGTGTTCTCGGTGGACAAGTTCCCGAAAATGACCGACTACGTGGTGCCGAGCGGTGTGCGTATCGCTGACGCAGCCCGCCTGCGCCTGGGCGCCTACGTCGGCGAAGGCACCACCGTGATGCACGAAGGTTTCGTCAACTTCAACGCCGGCACCGAAGGCCCGGGCATGATCGAAGGCCGTGTATCGGCGGGCGTGTTCGTCGGCAAGGGTTCCGACCTGGGCGGCGGCTGCTCCACCATGGGCACCCTGTCGGGTGGCGGCAACATCGTGATCAAGGTCGGCGAAGGCTGCCTGATCGGCGCCAATGCCGGTATCGGTATCCCGTTGGGCGACCGCAACACCGTGGAGTCCGGCCTGTATGTGACCGCCGGGACCAAAGTGGCGTTGCTGGACGAGAAGAACCAACTGGTCAAAGTGGTCAAGGCGCGTGAACTGGCCGGCCAGCCGGACCTGCTGTTCCGCCGCAACTCCGAGACCGGTGCCGTGGAGTGCAAAACCCACAAATCGGCCATCGAACTGAACGAAGCGCTGCACGCTCACAACTAAGCAGCCACTCGATGCCCCTGGCGGGTCGCACCTTTGGTTGCGGCTCGCTTATACGAGTTTTGAACATCATGCTTGTGCCCTCCCCCTGGCGCGCTGACTTTCCAGCCATCGCCACCCTGCAACGGCAAGACCAGACCTACCTGGACAGCGCCGCTACCACGCAGAAACCTCAAGCCCTGTTGGACGCGATCAGCCATTACTACGCCAATGGCGCCGCCAATGTGCACCGTGCCCAGCATTTGCCGGGGGCCCATGCGACCCAGGCGTTTGAGGACAGTCGCAGCAAGGTGGCGCAGTGGTTGAATGCGGGCGACAGCGGGCAGGTGGTGTTTACCCACGGCGCAACCTCTGCGCTGAACCTCCTGGCCTATGGCCTGGAGCATTTATTCAATGCGGGCGATGAGATTGCTATCAGCGCCCTGGAACACCACGCCAACCTGCTGCCCTGGCAGCAACTGGCAAAACGTCGCGCGCTCACGCTGGTGGTATTGCCCCTGGACGATGACGGCGTGATTGACCTTGAAGCCGCCGCCACCTTGATCGGCCCGCGCACGCGGTTGCTGGCAGTGAGCCAGTTGTCCAACGTGCTCGGCGCGTGGCAGCCGCTGGAAGCCTTATCAAAAATGGCTAAGACGCACGGCGCCCTTACTGTGGTGGATGGCGCGCAAGGCATCGTCCATGGTCGCCACGACGTGCAGGCCCTGGGCTGCGACTTCTATGTATTTTCCAGTCACAAACTCTACGGCCCAGACGGTGTCGGCGTGCTATACGGTCGCCACGAAGCCCTGCATCACCTGCGCCACTGGCAGTTCGGCGGCGAGATGGTGCAACAGGCGGACTACCACAGCGCCAGCTTCCGCCCTGCCCCACTGGGGTTTGAAGCCGGCACGCCGCCGATTGCCGGCGTGATCGGCCTGGGGGCGACGCTGGATTACCTGGCTTCGCTGGATCAACAGGCGGTGGTCAGCCATGAAGCGGCGCTGCACGACTATTTATTGCGCGGCTTGAAAGCGCGCAATGGCGTGCGCGTATTGGGTACGCCGCAAGTGGCACTGGCCAGCTTTGTGGTCGAGGGCGTGCACAACGCCGACCTTGCGCACCTGCTGACCGAGCAGGGGATTGCCGTGCGTGCCGGTCATCATTGTGCGATGCCGTTGCTCAAGACATTGCAGCTATCGGGCGCGATTCGTGTGTCCCTCGCGCTGTACAACGATTCCGATGACCTGGAGCGCTTCTTTGAAGCGCTGGACCAGGCGCTGGACATGCTGCGATGAGCTTGCCTGAACAGGCAGCCACCGCACTTGAGGCGTTCCAGGCCGTAGGCGGCTGGGAGCAACGTGCACGCCTGTTGATGCAATGGGGCGAGCAACTGCCGGCGCTGGCGGAGGCAGACAAGGTCGACGCCAACCTGGTACACGGCTGCGAAAGCCTGGTGTGGCTGGTGGGCCACTTGCAGGACGGCCATTGGCAGTTTGCCGCCAGCAGCGATGCGCGGATGATTCGTGGGTTGGTGGCATTGCTGCTGGCCCGGGTCAACGGCTTGTCGACTGATCAATTGCAAGCGGTTGACCTGCCTGACTGGTTCAATCAACTGGGCTTGTCGCGCCAGTTGTCGCCGTCGCGCAGCAATGGCCTGAATGCGGTCTTGCAGCGGATGCGGGAATTGAGCCGTACACAATACTAAATGTGGGAGGGGGCTTGCCCCCTCCCACATTTTGAACCCTGTAAAGTCTGCGATTCAGTTGGGCTTGATGCGCTCCGACGGCCTGCGCACCCCGGCCACAATCTTGTCCACCGCCTTGGTCGCCGCCACCATGCCGAAGGTCGCGGTGACCATCATCACAGCGCCAAACCCTCCCGCGCAGTCAAGCTTGACCCCATCGCCGACAAAACTCTTCTGCAAACAGATGCTGCCGTCCGGCTTGGGATAGCGCAGTTGCTCGGTGGAAAACACGCACGGCACGCTGTAATGGCGGGTCACCGTGCGTGAGAAACCGTAGTCACGGCGCAGGGTGGAGCGCACTTTCGAGGCCAGCGGGTCGTTGAAGGTGCGGTTGAGGTCGCACACCTGGATCAGCGTCGGATCGATCTGCCCGCCGGCGCCACCGGTGGTGATGATCTGGATCTTGCGGCGCTTGCACCAGGCAATCAGTGCCGCCTTGGCGTTGACCGCGTCGATGCAGTCGATCACGCAATCGATGTCTGGCGTGATGTATTCGGCCATGGTGTCACGTGTCACGAAGTCCGCCACCGCATGCACCGTGCACGCCGGGTTGATGCCGCGCAGGCGTTCGGCCATTACTTCAACCTTGGGTTTGCCTACGGTGCTGTCCAATGCATGCAACTGGCGGTTGCTGTTGCTGACGCAGACGTCGTCCAGGTCAAACAGCGAAATCTCGCCCACCCCGCAACGGGCCATGGCTTCCGCCGCCCACGAGCCCACGCCGCCGACACCGACGATTGCCACATGGGCCGCTTTCAAGCGTTCCAGGCCTTCAATGCCATACAAGCGGGCGACGCCTGCAAACCGCGGATCTTCTGTGCTCATGACCATTACCCTAAAAACCGGCGCGCATTATGGGCTACGCAGCGACAAGTTTTAAGCCATCAGCTACAAGTTAAGAACTTAGATGCACTTTCGCTGCCCAATGTCCGGTTTTTCTCGGCTTGCTGTACGCTCAGTGAAAGGCCAGTGTAGGATGCGCGCCGGTTGGCGTAGGCCGACACCTCTTTTCGTTCCACACCCTTTGGAACCCGACATAACCATGGCATCGCGTAAATTTGGACTCAACCTGGTGGTGGTGCTGGCAATTGCCGCGCTGTTCACCGGTTTCTGGGCGCTGATCAACCGCCCGGTCACCGCTCCCAACTGGCCCGAGCAGATCTCGGGGTTTTCCTATTCGCCGTTTCAACAAGGCCAATACCCGCAGAAAGATCAGTATCCGACCGACGAGCAGATGCGTCAGGACCTTGCGATCATGAGCAAGCTGACGGACAACATCCGTACCTACTCGGTCGATGGCACTCTGGGGGACATCCCCAAGCTGGCGGAAGAGTTCGGCCTGCGCGTGACCCTCGGTATCTGGATCAGCCCGGACCTGGAACGCAATGAACGCGAGATCCAGCGCGCCATCGAGATCGCCAACACGTCGCGCAGCGTCGTGCGCGTGGTGGTCGGCAACGAAGCGTTATTCCGCGAGGAAATCACCCCCGAAGCCCTGATCGTGCTGCTCGACCGCGTGCGTGCCGCCGTGAAAGTACCGGTGACCACCTCCGAGCAATGGCACATCTGGGAAAAGAACCCGCAACTGGCCAAGCACGTCGACCTGATTGCCGCGCACATCCTGCCGTTCTGGGAATTCATTCCGATGGACAAGGCCGGCCAGTACGTACTCGACCGCGCCAGGGATCTGAAGAAACTGTTCCCGAAAAAGCCGCTGCTGCTGTCGGAGGTTGGCTGGCCGAGCAACGGGCGCATGCGCGGTGGCAATGAAACGTCGCCAGCGGACCAGGCGGTTTACCTGCGCACACTGGTTAACAAACTGAACCGGCAAGGGTTCAACTACTTCGTCATCGAAGCCTTCGACCAGCCCTGGAAGGTCAGCGACGAAGGCTCGGCCGGCGCCTATTGGGGCGTGTTCAACGCCGCGCGCCAGCAGAAATTCAACTTTGAAGGCCCGGTGGTCGCCATCCCGCAATGGCGCGTACTGGCCATCGGCTCGGTGGTGCTGGCCCTGCTGTCCCTGACGCTGTTGATGATCGACGGTTCGGCCCTGCGCCAGCGTGGCCGCACCTTCCTCACGTTTATCGCATTCCTGTGCGGATCGGTACTGGTGTGGATCGGCTACGACTACAGCCAGCAATACAGCACCTGGTTCAGCGTCACCGTCGGCATCCTCCTGGCCCTCGGCGCCCTGGGCGTGTTTATCGTGCTGCTGACCGAAGCCCACGAACTGGCCGAAGCGGTGTGGACCCACAAGCGCCGGCGTGAATTCCTGCCGGTTAAAGGGGAATCGGACTACCGACCCAAAGTGTCGATCCATGTGCCGTGCTACAACGAGCCGCCGGAGATGGTCAAACAGACCCTCGACGCCCTCGCGGCGCTCGATTACCCGGACTACGAAGTCCTGATCATCGACAACAACACCAAGGACCCGGCGGTGTGGGAGCCGGTGCGCGACTATTGCCAGACCCTCGGCCCGCGCTTCAAGTTCTTCCACGTCGCGCCCCTGGCCGGTTTCAAGGGCGGCGCGCTGAACTACCTGATCCCGCACACCGCCAAGGACGCCGAAGTGATCGCGGTGATCGACTCCGACTACTGCGTGTCGCCCAATTGGCTCAAGCACATGGTGCCGCACTTCGCCGACCCGAAAATTGCCGTGGTGCAGTCGCCGCAGGATTATCGCGACCAGAACGAAAGCACCTTCAAGAAGCTCTGCTACGCGGAATACAAAGGCTTTTTCCATATCGGCATGGTCACCCGCAACGACCGTGACGCGATCATCCAGCACGGCACCATGACCATGACCCGTCGCTCGGTGCTCGAAGAACTGGGCTGGGCCGACTGGTGCATCTGTGAAGACGCCGAACTTGGCCTGCGCGTGTTCGAGAAAGGCCTGTCGGCGGCGTATTACCACGACAGCTATGGCAAGGGCCTGATGCCGGATACCTTTATCGACTTCAAGAAACAGCGTTTCCGCTGGGCCTACGGCGCGATCCAGATCATCAAGCGCCACACCGCCAGCCTGCTGCGCGGCAAAGGCACCGAGCTGACCCGTGGCCAGCGCTATCACTTCCTCGCGGGCTGGCTGCCGTGGGTGGCCGATGGCATGAACATCTTCTTCACCGTCGGCGCGCTGCTGTGGTCGGCGGCGATGATCATCGTGCCGACCCGCGTCGATCCGCCGTTGCTGATCTTCGCGATCCCGCCGCTGGCACTGTTCGTGTTCAAGGTGGGCAAGATCATCTTCCTGTACCGCCGTGCGGTCGGGGTGAACCTCAAGGATGCATTCTGCGCGGCCCTGGCCGGCCTGGCGTTGTCGCACACCATCGCCAAGGCGGTGCTTTACGGTTTCTTCACCACCAGCATTCCGTTCTTTCGTACACCGAAAAACGCCGACAACCATGGCTTCTGGGTGGCGATTTCCGAGGCCCGCGAAGAAATGTTCATCATGCTGCTGTTGTGGGGCGCAGCCCTGGGCATCTACCTGGTGCAAGGCCTGCCGAGCAATGACATGCGCTTCTGGGTGGTGATGCTGCTCGTGCAGTCGCTGCCGTATGTGGCCGCGTTGATCATGGCGTTCCTGTCGTCGCTGCCCAAACCGGCACCGAAGGCCGAGCCTGTCACGGCGGTGTAAAAACTTGCGTCATGCACTAAACGGCGGCCTCTGGCCGCCGTTTTGCTATAAGATAACGGCCGTTTTACACGCCTTGCACACATTACTGTAGGAGCGAGCTTGCTCGCGAAAATCGTTAACGATGAAGCGGGCACCCTGAATAAACGCGGTGCCCTTGCGTTTTTCGCGAGCAAGCTCGCTCCTACCATTAGAACGTCGCTGTCTCGATTTCCGGAGTTTCCCCATGACGGCCCATGCCGACCTTTCGCCGACCCTTCAACTCGCCATCGACCTGATCCGTCGCCCATCGGTCACGCCGATCGATGCCGATTGCCAGAAGCTGATGATGCAGCGCCTGGGCGACGCCGGTTTCGCGCTCGAGCCGATGCGCATCGAGGACGTGGATAACTTCTGGGCCACCCATGGCCAACATGACGGCCCGGTGCTGTGCTTCGCCGGCCACACCGACGTGGTCCCCACCGGCCCGGTGCAGGCCTGGCAGAACGACCCGTTCGACGCGCTGATCGACGAGCACGGCATGCTGTGCGGGCGTGGCGCGGCGGACATGAAAGGCAGCCTGGCGGCAATGCTGGTGGCGTCGGAGCGCTTCGTCAGGGATTACCCGGACCACAAGGGTTCGGTGGCTTTTTTGATCACCAGCGATGAAGAAGGCCCGGCGCACCATGGCACCAAGGCTGTGATCGAGCGCCTGGCCGCGCGCAAGGAGCGCCTGGACTGGTGCATCGTCGGCGAACCGTCGAGCACCACCCTGGTGGGCGACGTGGTCAAGAACGGCCGTCGCGGCTCCCTCGGCGCCACCTTGACGGTACGCGGTGTACAGGGCCACGTGGCCTACCCGCACCTGGCGAAGAACCCGATCCATCTCGCCGCGCCGGCCCTGGCTGAACTGGCCGCCGAGCATTGGGATGACGGCAACACCTTCTTCCCGCCGACCAGTTTCCAGATCTCCAACCTCAATTCCGGCACCGGCGCCACCAACGTGATTCCCGGCGACCTGACGGCGGTGTTCAACTTCCGATTCTCCACCGAGTCCACCGTGGAAGGCTTGCAGCAGCGGGTCGCCGCGATTCTGGATAAACACGGCCTGGACTGGCATGTGGACTGGGCGCTGTCGGGCCTGCCCTTTCTCACCGAGCCGGGCGCACTGCTCGACGCGGTATCGGCCAGCATCAAGGCGATCACCGGGCGCGAGACCAAGGCGTCCACCAGTGGCGGTACGTCCGACGGCCGTTTCATCGCGACCCTGGGCACCCAGGTGGTCGAGCTGGGCCCGGTGAATGCGACGATCCATCAGGTCAACGAGCGCATCCTTGCCAGCGACCTCGATGTCTTGACCGAAATCTACTACCAGACCCTGATCAAGTTGCTCGCCTGATGCTTGCCTGCCCCCTCTGCACTGCCCCGCTCACTGCGGTGGACAATGGCGTGGCCTGCCCCGCCGGGCACCGTTTCGACCGCGCACGCCAGGGTTACCTCAACCTGCTGCCGGTGCAGCACAAGAACAGCCGCGACCCAGGCGATAACCTCGCCATGGTCGAGGCACGCCGTGATTTCCTCAACGCCGGCCACTACGCCCCGGTGGCCAGGCGCCTGGCTGAACTGGCCGCTGAACGCGCACCGCAACGCTGGGTGGACATTGGCTGTGGCGAGGGTTACTACACCGCGCAGATCGCCGAAGCCCTGCCCCACGCCGACGGCTACGCCCTGGATATTTCCAGGGAAGCGGTCAAGCGTGCGTGCAAGCGCAACCCGGCGCTGACCTGGTTGATCGCCAGCATGGCCCGTGTACCGCTGGCCGACGCCAGTTGCCAGTTTCTCGCCAGCGTGTTCAGCCCGTTGGACTGGCAGGAAGCCAAGCGCCTGCTCAGCCCGGGCGGCGGCCTGATGAAGGTCGGTCCGACACGTGGCCATCTGATGGAGCTGCGCGAGCGCTTGTACGATGAAGTGCGCGAGTACACCGACGACAAACACCTGGCCCTGGTGCCGGATGGCATGCACCTGGCACACAGCGAAACCCTTGAGTTCAGCCTGAGCCTGGCCGAACCCGGGGACCGCGCCAACCTGCTGGCCATGACCCCGCACGGCTGGCGCGCCAGTGCCGAGCGGCGCAGCGAGGTCATCCAAGCCGCCGAGCCGCTGCAGGTCACCGTGTCGATGCGCTACGATTATTTCGTGCTTCAATAACCTTTTTTCAGCATCCGCGAATGGATTTTCGAATCCCGCAACGAGGAACATCCATGCGCCAACCCGATATCGAGATTTACCTGAAGGACGCCGACGTCGACCACAAGGCCATCGCCGCCTGGCTGGGCGCCGCCCTGGGCCCATGCACCGACTGGGTACAGAAGGGCCAGACCTACAAGTGCAAGGCCGGCAACGTCCCAGTGACCTGGCTGCCAAAAGCCGTGGGCAAGTGGAACAGCCTGTACCTGGAAAGCGACCAGACCCCATGGGACGACGACATCGCCTGCGCCCGCGCCGCGTTTGCCGCGCTGAACGTTGAAGTGCGCTGCGCACCGGGGACCTGGGTCGAGGAAGAGGGTGAGGAAAGTGCTGACCGCTGGATGCGCATCAGTGCCGACGGTGAAGAAGAGATCACTTGGAAAACCGCCTGACCTGAGCTGCGAACCCAATCAAATGTGGGAGGGGGCTTGCTCCCGATAGCAGTGGATCAGTCAATATAGCTGGTGACTGACACACTGCAATCGGGGGCAAGCCCCCTCCCACAGGGGTTCAGTGGTGAACTTACAGGCCCACCACATCCTCGGCCTGCAAGCCTTTCTCACCGGTCACCACGGCATACTCCACCTGCTGGCCCTCGGCCAACGAGCGGTGCCCGTCACCACGAATGGCGCGGTAGTGCACGAACACATCCTTGCCATCTTCACGCTGTATAAAGCCGTAGCCCTTTGCATCGTTGAACCACTTCACGTTGCCGGTTTCGCGCGTTGTCATCTGTTCACTCCCACTGGTTTTTATTATTGAGTCGCTGGCGTTGAACTGCCGAGTATAAGACAGGTTCAAAAACCATCAACTCAACTTTACATCGCTGCTTTTTTGCCGATTTTCGGTGAATACGGCACACTACCCGCCCGAGCGCCTGCTCGGTTTTTTCCACTTGAAGCAGTTCGCCTATGACCCGCTCCCCGTTCCGCCGTCTGGTGTTTGGCACCTTGCGCCGACTGTTGTATCTCTGGGTTCGCTCGGAGACGATCAACCAGTCGTCCCTAACCCTTAACCTGGACCGCAGCCGGCCGGTGTTCTACGTCCTGCAATCGCCCTCAATGACCGAATTGGCCGTGGTCGATGCCGAGTGCACCAAGGCCGGCCTGCCGCGCCCGGTGCTGCCCGTCTCGGTGGGCCCGTTGATGGAACCCGCGGCGTTCTTCTACCTCACGCCCGACCCGGACTGGCTCGGCCGCCAGGACAAGCGCGGCGCACCACCCACCCTGACGCGCCTGGTCAACACCCTGAGCGAACATGCCGAAGAGAATGCACAAATCATTCCGGTCAGCGTGTTCTGGGGCCAATCCCCCGAAAGCGAGTCCAGCCCCTGGAAGCTGTTGTTCGCCGACAGTTGGGCGGTCACCGGGCGTCTGCGCCGGTTGTTGAGCATCCTGATCCTCGGTCGCAAGACCCGCGTGCAATTCTCCGCGCCCATCAACTTGCGTGAATTGATCGAGCACAATAAAGGGCACGAACGTACCGTAAGAATGGCCCAGCGCATCCTGCGTGTGCACTTTCGTAACCTCAAGACCGCTGTGATCGGCCCCGACCTGTCGCACCGGCGCAACCTGGTGAAGGGTCTGGTCAATATGCCCCTGGTGCGCCAGGCGATTGCCGATGAAGCCGAGCGCGAAAAGATTTCGCCGGAAAAAGCCAAGGCCCTGGCCCTGCGCTATGGCAACGAAATCGCCTCGGACTACACCTACACGGCGATCCGTTTTCTGGAAGTGGTGCTGAGCTGGTTCTGGAACAAGATCTACGACGGCATCAAGGTCAATAACATCGAGGGCGTGCAACAGGTTGCCCAAGGCTACGAAGTGATCTACGTGCCGTGCCACCGCAGTCATATCGACTACCTGTTGCTGTCCTACCTGCTGTTCAAGAACGGCCTGACCCCGCCGCACATTGCCGCCGGTATCAACCTGAACATGCCGGTGATCGGCAGCCTGCTGCGCCGTGGCGGTGCGTTTTTCATGCGCCGTACCTTCAAGGGCAACCCGCTGTACACCTCGGTGTTCAACGAATACCTGCACACCCTGTTTACCAAGGGCTTCCCGGTAGAGTACTTCGTCGAAGGCGGACGCTCGCGCACCGGTCGCATGCTGCAGCCGAAAACCGGGATGCTGGCCATCACCCTGCGCAGTTTCCTGCGCTCTTCGCGCATGCCCATCGTGTTCGTGCCGGTGTACATCGGTTACGAACGCGTGCTCGAAGGCCGCACCTATCTTGGCGAACTTCGTGGTGCGAGCAAGAAGAAAGAGTCGATCTTCGATATTTTCAAAGTGGTGGGTGCGCTCAAGCAGCGCTTCGGCCAGGTGGCGGTCAACTTCGGCGAGCCGATCAAGCTGGCGGAGTTTCTCGACCACGAGCAACCGGACTGGCGCGCCCAGGAACTGGGGCCGAACTTCAAGCCGGCATGGCTGAATGAAACCACCCACCGCCTCAGCGAAAAGGTGGCCCGCCACCTCAACGAAGCCGCCGCGGTCAACCCGGTGAACCTGGTGGCGTTGGCGCTGCTGTCGACCACCCGCCTGGCCCTGGACGAACAAGCCATGGCCCGCCAGTTGGACTTGTACCTGGCGCTGCTGCGCCGCGTGCCCTATTCGCCCCACACCACCCTGCCGGAAGGCGATGGCCTGGCGCTGATCAAGCACGTCAAGGACATGGACCTGCTGTCGGAGCAAAGCGATGCCCTGGGCAAGATTGTCTATCTGGATGAGCAAAATGCCGTCCTGATGACCTATTACCGCAACAACGTGCTGCACATCTTCGCCCTGCCGGCGCTGCTGGCGAGCTTTTTCCAGAGCAGTTCGCGGATGAGCCGCGAGCAGATCCTGCTCTACACCCAGGCGCTCTATCCGTACCTGCAATCGGAGCTGTTTATCCGCTGGTCACTGGAAGAGCTCGATGGCGTGGTCGACCAGTGGCTGGAGGCTTTTGTCGAACAGGGCCTGCTGCGTTTTGAAAACGGCGTGTATCTGCGCGCGGCGCCGAGTTCGCGGCATTTTGTACTGCTGACGCTGCTGTCCAAGAGCATCGCCCAGACCTTGCAACGCTTCTACATGGCGATTTCGCTGTTGCTCAACAGCGGTCAGAACAGCATCAGCGCCGAAGAGCTGGAAGACCTGTGCACAATCATGGCCCAGCGCCTGTCGATCCTGCATGGCCTCAATGCCCCGGAATTCTTCGACAAGAGCCTTTTCCGACATTTCATCCAGACCTTGCTGGAGCAAGATGTGCTGCGCCGCGACGAAGCCGGCAAGCTGAGCTATCGCGACCTGCTCGGCGAACTGGCGGAAGGCGCGGCCAAACGCGTACTGCCGGCGGACATTCGCCTGTCGATTCGCCAGGTGGCGCTGCATCGCGTCGATGGCGCGGCCGAGCAAGCGGTGGACCCCGCGCAAACCCGCTAGATTGAACAAGGCGCCGGGAAGTTTGCGGCGCCGTTGAAAAGGAGCTGCACCATGAAAAAGTTCATCCTCCTGGGCCTCACGGCCCTGCTCGGAGCCTGCCAATCCATGACACCCGCCCCGAAGGCCAGCCTCGACGGCGAAGTGTTTTACCTGCAACGCATCGCGTTGCCGCCTGCCGCCACCTTGAGCGTCAGCCTGCAGGACGTATCCTTGATGGACGCCCCGGCCGTGACCCTCGCCGAACAGAAAGGCCCGATCAAGGGCCAGGTGCCGCTGCCGTTTCACCTGAGCTATGACCCGGCGCAGGTCAAGCCTGGCCACAGCTACTCGGTGAGCGCTCGCATCGAGGTGGATGGCAAGCTACTGTTCATCACCACGCAGCGCCATGCGGTACAGCTCAATGGCCAGGACCCACAGCCACTGCGCTTGCGCGTCGACGCGGTAACCCACTGAATTCAATCATAAGGAAGCGCCCATGCTCCGTAACCCTCTTCGCCTCACTGCCCTGTTCACCGGACTGCTGCTGGGTGCCAACGCGATGGCGCTGGACCTTGGCAGCCTGTCCCAGGGCGACGCCAGTGGCGGGCTGAAGGATGCCTTGACCCAGGGCGCACAGATCGCCGTGAAACAACTGGGCACGCCAGGCGGTTTCAGCAACAACCCCGAGGTCAAAATCGGCCTGCCGGGCAAGCTGGGCAAGATCGCTGACAAGCTGAAGATGTTCGGCATGGGCGATCAAGTCACCCAGCTGGAAACCAGTATGAACAAAGCGGCTGAAACCGCCGTAACCCAGGCTCAGCCGATCCTGGTCAATGCCGTGAAAAACATGAGCGTGACCGATGCCAAGGGCATCCTCAGCGGTGGTCAGGATTCCGCCACCCAATACCTGAACACCAGCAGTCGCGAACAGATCCGCGCCAAGTTCCTGCCCATCGTCAAGGCTGCAACCGACAAGGTCGGCGTGGCCCAGCAGTACAACGCCCTGGCCGGCAAGGCGGCGGCGTTTGGTGCAGTGGACGCCAAAAGCGCCAACGTTGAAAACTACGTGACCGAACAGGCGCTGGACGGCTTGTTCAAGATGATCGCGCAGCAGGAAGAAACGATTCGCAAGAATCCGGCAGCTGCCGCCACCAGCCTCGCCAAGAAAGTGTTCGGCGCCCTGTAGACGCCTCTGTGCACCCGAGCAGGTGGGGAAGGATCACCTGCCCGGGAGCGCTTACCACACCTTTAAAACAGCTTGGCGCCCAGCCCGCCAAAGATCACCGCGCCCAGTGGCATCACGCTTACGCCGAACTTGATTGCGCCGCCTACGCCCCCGCCATTGCAATCGGGCTTGGGTTTGCATTTGTCGTTGCAGTCATCTGCCGGTGGCTTGGGTTTGGCGCAGTTGCCGGCACCAAAGCTGCTGTTGACCGAAACGCTCAACGACTTACCGATGAATAGTCCCATGGGTTACTCCTTGAATCATCAGATTTGAGATCCGGCCAGACGGCGTGAAGACCGTCGGACCGAATACCTGTCATCAGGTAGTCCATGAGTGGCGAAACGTTAAGAAACGTTCCTCGCCATAAGCACCGTCATTCCTGTTTGACCCTGAACCACGCCGCGTAAAGCGCCGGTAGAAACAGCAGCGTCAGCGCCGTCGCCACAATCAGCCCGCCCATGATTGCAACCGCCATCGGCCCGAAGAATACGCTGCGTGACAGTGGAATCATCGCCAGCACCGCCGCGAGTGCCGTCAGAACGATCGGGCGGAAACGCCGAACAGTCGCTTCAATGATCGCCTGCCATGGCGTCAGCCCCGCCTTGATGTCCTGTTCGATCTGGTCCACCAATATCACCGAGTTGCGCATGATCATCCCCGACAGGGCAATCGTGCCGAGCATGGCCACGAAACCAAACGGCTGACGAAACACCAGCAGGAACAACGTGACGCCGATCAAGCCCAGGGGCGCGGTCAGAAACACCATCGCCGTGCGTGAGAAACTGCGCAGTTGCAGCATCAGCAAGGTCAGCACGACCACGATGAACAATGGCACGCCGGCCTTCACCGAGTTCTGTCCGCGCGCAGAGTCTTCAACCGTGCCGCCGACTTCCAGCAAATAGCCGTCCGGCAACTCGGCGCGCACGCCCTCCAGGGTCGGCAGGATCTGCTGGACCAGGGTCGCAGGTTGTTCCTTGCCGTAGATATCGGCGCGCACGGTCACTGTCGGCAAGCGGTTACGGTGCCAGATGATGCCCTCTTCAAAGCCATACTCAAGGGTTGCAATCTGTGCCAGGGCCACACTTCTGCTGTTGTCGGTCGGTACCGCCAGGCTTGGCAGCCGCGACAACTCGGTGCGTTCATGCACGGTGCCGCGCAGGAGAATCTCGATCAACTCGTTGTCCTCCCGGTACTGGCTGACGGTGGAGCCGGTCAGGGAGCTTTGCAGGAATTTCGACAGGTTGGCGGTGCTTACGCCAAGCGCCCGGGCGCGGTCCTGGTCGATATTCAGATAAACGATCTTGCTCGGCTCTTCCCAGTCCAGGTGCACATTGACCACGTGGGCATTCTCGCGAACCCTGGCCGCAACTTTGCGCGCCAACGCGCGAACTTCTTCGATGTGCTCGCCGGTCACGCGAAACTGCACCGGATAGCCCACGGGAGGGCCATTCTCCAGGCGGGTAACGCGTGAACGCAGGTCAGGAAACTGTTCGTCAAGGGTTTCAATCAGCCAGGTGCGCAGGCTTTCGCGTTCTTCGATGGTGTGTGCCAACACCACGAACTGCGCGAAGCTGGCAGCCGGCAGTTGCTGGTCGAGCGGCAGGTAGAAACGCGGCGAACCGGTGCCCACGTAGGCGACGTAGTTGTCGATGCCTGCGTGTGCCTTGAGCAAGGTCTCGAGGCGTTTGACCTGGTCGGCGGTGTTGCTCAGGGAAGCGCCTTCGGCCAGTTTCAGGTCGACCATCAGCTCCAGGCGACCCGAGGCCGGGAAGAACTGTTGCGGCACGAAACGAAATAGCCCAACCGAGCCGATAAACAGCAACAGGGTCAGGACAATCACCGTCTTGCGCCGACGGACACACCACTGCACCAAACGTCTTACACGCTGGTAGAAGGGCGTGCCGTAGGGGTCCGGACCGTCGGTGCCGTGCTTGGCCGCATGTATTTTCGCCAGGTCCGGCAGCAGCTTTTCCCCCAGGTACGGTACAAACACCACCGCAGCGACCCATGAGGCCAATAAAGCAATGGTCACCACCTGGAAGATCGACCGGGTGTACTCGCCGGTACTCGATTGCGCGGTGGCAATCGGCAAAAAGCCTGCGGCGGTGATCAACGTGCCGGTCAGCATGGGGAAGGCGGTGCTGGTCCAGGCGAAGCTTGCGGCTTTGATCCGGTCGTAGCCCTGCTCCATTTTGATCGCCATCATCTCCACCGCGATGATCGCGTCATCCACCAGCAAGCCCAGGGCCAACACCAGGGCGCCCAGGGAAATTTTGTGCAGGCCAATCCCCAGGTAGTACATGGTGGCAAAGGTCATGGCCAGCACCAGCGGAATCGCCAGTGCCACTACCATGCCGGTGCGTACCCCCAGGGAAAAGAAGCTCACCAGCAACACGATGGCCAAGGCTTCGGCCAGCACCTGGACGAATTCGCCGACACTGGTCTTCACCGCGGCGGGCTGGTCCGAAACCTTGCGCAATTCCATGCCCGCCGGAAGGTTCTTCTGCAAGCGTGCGAATTCACGCTCCAGTGCCTTGCCCAGCACCAGAATATCGCCACCTTCACGCATGGCCACCGCCAGGCCGATGGCGTCGGCGCCCATGTAACGCATGCGCGGTGCCGGTGGGTCGTTGAAACCACGGTGGATATCGGCCACATCGCCGATCCGGAAGGTTCGGTCCGCCACCCGAATAGGGAAGTTACGGATCTCTTCCACGCTCTTGAAGTTGCCCGACACCCGCAGTTGCACCCGTTCACTCGGGGTTTCAAAGAAGCCGGCGGTCGACACCGCATTCTGCTCCTGCAAGGCTTGCTGCACAGCGGCCAGCGGCAGGCCGAGGGTGGCGAGCTTGAGGTTGGACAGCTCGATCCAGATCTTCTCGTCCTGCAGGCCGAGCAACTCGACCTTGCCCACATCCGGCACCCGTTGCAGCTGAATCTGGATGCGGTCGGCGTAGTCCTTGAGCACGGCGTAGTCGAAACCGTCACCGGTCAAGGCGTAGATATTGCCGAACGTGGTGCCGAATTCATCGTTGAAAAACGGCCCCTGGATATCCGGTGGCAAGGTCTGACGGATATCGCTGATCTTCTTGCGCACCTGGTACCACAGCTCGGGAATCTGCGCCGAGTGCATGGCGTCGCGCGCGATGAAGGTCACCTGGGACTCGCCGGGGCGCGAGAACGAGACGATGCGCTCGTACTCGCCGGTCTCCATGAGCTTTTTCTCGATGCGCTCGGTGACCTGGCGTGACACTTCCTGGGCGGTTGCCCCTGGCCAGTTGGTCTTGATCACCATGGCCTTGAAGATGAAGGGAGGGTCTTCGCTTTGTCCCAGTTTGGTGTAGGACAAGGTGCCGACGACCGCCAGCAGGATCATCAGGAACAGTACAATCTGGCGATTACGCAACGCCCACTCGGAAAGATTGAAACCCATCGGGGACTACTCCTTGGCCGCCAGATTCACCACGCGGTTGGCGCGATCCACCGGGCGCACCTGCTGGCCCTCATGGAGCACATGCACGCCCGCCGCAACCACCCAGTCGGTGGGCGCCAGGCCTTCCAGTACCGGCACGCTCTTTTCGCCAAACGCGCCGATGCGCACGGGGGTGCGCTTGAGGGTGTTGTCCGGCGCCACACGCCAGACATAAGACGTGCCGTTCTCCGCACTCAGGGCAGACAGCGGCACCGACAACGGCATCACCCCGTCAACCGGGATGAATACCCGAGCGCTCTGCCCGAGTTCTGCCGGGACTTTGCCGCCTGTGAACGCCACCCGTGCGGCGAAGGTGCGCGACCTCGGATCGGCGGCGGGCGACAGCTCGCGAATGCGTCCGGCAAAGCGTTGATCCGGCTGGCTCCACAGCTCAACCGAGACCGGCTGGCCGATCTTGAAGCGGCCGAAGCCTTGCTCCGGCAGGCTGATCACCACTTCACGCTCGCCATCGGTGGCCAGGGTGAACACGGTTTGGCCGGCGGCGACGACCTGGCCCACTTCCACCGCACGCTTGGCGACGACACCGTCCTGAGGCGCACGCAGCACGGCATACCCGGCCTGGTTGCTGGACACGTCGAACTCAGCCTTGATCTGCTTGAGGCGTGCCACACCGGCTCGATAGAGATTTTCGGAATTGTCGTACTGGGATCGGCTGACCATCTGACGGTCCATCAGGGTCTTGTAGCGGTCACGCTCGGCGCGCACCAGGCTCAGGTTGGCCTCGGCGCCGGCCACTTGGGCACGGGTGGCTTCCAGTTGCAGGCGTACATCCTGTGGGTCGAGCTCGGCCAGGGGCTGGTTGGCCTTGACCCGCTCGCCCTCCTCCACCAGGCGCTTGCTGACTTTGCCGGCGATGCGAAAAGCCAGGTCCGGCTCATAGCGGGCGCGCACTTCACCGGGATAGCTGTCCACCGACTGCGCCAGGGGCTGGGGTTGCACCACCATGGCTGGGCGAGGAGCAGTGGGGGCCGCTTCTTCATGGCCGCACGCGGCCAACAGGAAGATCAGACTGACAGGCAACGCAAAGGGCAGGAAAGTGCTGCGCATGCTGTGGGACCTTTCGCAAATGAGGCTTGGAATAATTATACTGGCCGGTATGTTATTAATACCAAACTCGCCAGTCCAGTATTAAAGGTGAAAATGTCCGACAATCCTGTAAACACCAATAGCCCCGGGCGTCCCAAGGACATGGCAAAACGCCAGGCAATCCTCGATGCCGCCAAATCGCTGTTCCTGGGCAAGGGTTACGCAAGCACCAGCATGGACGCCGTCGCCCTTGCGGCCGGGGTATCGAAACTCACCGTCTATAGCCACTTCACCGACAAGGAGAACCTGTTCACCGCGGCGGTGGTGGCCAAGTGCGAAGAGCAATTGCCGGTGATGTACTTCGAGCTGCCTGCAGGCATGCCGGTGGACACCGTGTTGCTGAACATTGCGCGGGGCTTCCACCGGTTGATCAACAGTGAGGAGTCGGTGAACCTGCATCGCTTGATGATGACCACTGGCAATCAGGACGTGAAACTCTCACAGATCTTTTTTGAAGCCGGTCCCATGCGCATGCTGCAGGGCATGGAGCGCCTGCTCGGCAAGATTGACCAGGGCGGCGCCCTGAGCATCGACAAACCCTTCAAGGCTGCGGAGCACTTTTTTTGCCTGCTCAAAGGCACGGCGAATTTCCGTTTGCTGTATGGCTGCGGGGGGCAGCTGAGCGAAGAAGCGGCCGAAGAGCATGTTCGGGAGGTGGTGGGGTTGTTTATGCGGGCGTATGGGGCGTAGGTATCTACGCAGCTTTGATATGACACCGGCATGTGGCGAGGGAGCTTGCCCCCGATGGCGGCATCCGGACCGACCAGGATGTTGGATCAGATCGAGTACATATCCGTTTCTGCGGTAACGGCCACTTAGGGTTCCGCCC